>CAJVXD010000056.1 GCA_913009675.1 uncultured bacterium
TATATCAGTGTGACTGGAGTTCAGACGTGTGCTCTTCCGATCTGTATTCGAATTTCTCTACGGCCTTCATCAGGCCAATATTCCCCTCCTGAATCAAATCCAGAAAAGAAAGCCCTCTATTAGTATATTTCTTTGCGATACTCACAACCAATCTCAGATTTGCCTCTACCATTGCCCTCTTGACTCTATTAAACTTTAAGGCCTTCTTTCTGATAAAAGAAAGATCCTTTTTTATCTCTTCGTATCTCTTCCCGAATTTCTCCTCTATATCCTTTCTTTTCTTCTCAAAAGACGTTATACTGCCCTTGACCCTGCGTTTCCTCATCCTCTGAATCTCTCTATCAATCGACTCTATCTCGGAAATACCTGCTCTTATGTCCTTAGCAAAGTCTTCTATTAATGAGGTGCAAAAATTAAATTGCAGGCAAAGCCCCATTATATCCTTTCCCTTTTTCGACGCCCGTATCCTCCTAACCAAGCTCTCGATATTCCTTAATTCATCTTCTTCTTTCTTTACCTTTGACTCTTCTTTTATGACATCTTCTATATTAAGGTTCCTTGATAATATATTATTAGCCAGCGACAACACTGAATCTTTGACATAAGGACACTTTAAAACAGTACTCTTGTATTCCTCCTCAGCCTTCTCAATCTCCTGAGCAAGCCGTATCTCATCCTCCCTCGAGAGAAGAGGTATCTGGCCCATCTGCCTCAAATACATCTTTACCGGATCTTCTATGCCTGCGTAGACAGCTTCCGATAAAACACCCCTATTATGTTGTTTATTTGAATCGTGATTATGCTTCCCATTGCCACCTCTATCTTTTTTCTGGGCGTTAAACTCGGCCTCGGAATCCACTATTGCTATCTTCTCATTATCCAAGACAGAGAAAACCCGCTCTATCTGTTCCGCAGAAATAATCTCTTCAGGCAGAAAATTATTTATCTCTTCGTAAGTCAGATATTCTTTTTTTCTGCCCATGATTAACAGTTTCTTAAATATATCCACTGAGTCCGTTTTTTCTTTCTTGGTTCTCTTTGTATTCTTCGTCCTATTCATAGCCTAACTCCCTTTCCTTTTTATGACTCTATTAAATTCTTCTAAAAGATTTCTTGTCTCATCCTCGTAACCATTTCTTTGCGCTATCCGAAGCCTATCTTCGATATCCTTCAGCCTATTATCCCTCTGCTCCTTCTTAATCGTCTTTATGCAATCCGAGATATTCCGTTTTCTATCCTTTATTTCGACATCCTCATTGACGATAAATGATATTATATGGGAAGGGACCTTATCTTCCAGGTGATTGATAAGTTTAGTAGCATCTACAGAATTACCTTCGGTATCCATACTGAAAAGCATCTCAACAACATGCCTTACATCGGGGCTCCTGAAATCAAAGGGCCCAAGGCTATCCCTTACTATGCTTACCACATTCGCATCTTCAAGCATAAGTCTCAGGAGTATTCTTTCTGCCGGTGATATATTAATTGCGCTGCGTGGTGCCTGCTGCGCGGTACGCGGCTTATATATTTTAATGCCTCTTTTAATCTTCTTCAATTCATCCCATATTGCATCCTCTTTAACGGAAAGCCCCTGAGACAGCCTTCTGATATACTCTGATCTTATAACAGCATTTCTTACCTTGCGTATTGTGAATAACATTTCTCCTACTATCTCTGCCTTCCCTTCCGGTTCGTTGTTATCAAATTTCTCATTAAGGACGGCTAATTTATAATCAAAAAGGCCCTTTGCCTTTTTTACCGCTTCATTAAACCCGCGAGGGCCGAATTTGCGTATAAAACTGTCTGGGTCATGCCCCTTATCCAATGTCGCTATCTTAACATTCATACCTTCTTCCAGAAATAAATCAACTCCTCTCAGGGTTGCCATCTCTCCTGCCTGATCTGCATCATAGACCATTACAACATTATGGGTATACCTCCTTAGAAGCCTTATCTGCTCAACCGTAAGGGCAGTCCCCAAAGAGGAAATTGTATTGCCTATGCCATACTGGTAACTCGTTATTGTGTCAAGGTATCCCTCGGATATTATGGCAAAACCCTTTTCTTTTATATGGGGTTTTGCGAAATTAAGGCCATAGAGGTGTCTGCCCTTCTTATATACAAGTGTCTCCGGAGAATTTATATATTTAGGGAGCGAATCATCAAGCACCCTCGCGCCAAAACCTAAGGTCCTTCCCCTCGCATCGCATATAGGCAATATCAGCCTATCCCTAAAAAGGTCGTAAAGAGAACCTTCTTTTCCCTTAAGCACTAAACCAGACTTTAAGGCCACCTCTTCCGTAACGCTCCTTCTGGATAGATAATCCGAAAGAGACCTCCACGAAGGATCAGCATAACCCAGTTTAAAGCCCTCTATCGTCCTTTCCTCAAACCCTCTTTTCTCTATGTAGCGCCATACCCGTGAAGAACGATGAGCATTTCTAAGTGCACTACTGTAGAAATTGGCTGCAATATCATTTATAGCATAAATAGTGCTTAGCAAAGAATCGTTTTCCTTCTTCTCTTTCGTGTATACAGGAAGTATTACTCCGGTTTTTTCCGCAAGCATCTTTACGGCTTCGATAAAATCTATCTTTTCGTATTCCTTTATAAAATTAAATACATTCCCTCCTGAGTTACAACCAAAGCAGTGATATATCTGCTTATCCGGACTTACGATAAATGAAGGGGTCTTTTCATGATGGAACGGGCAAAGCGCCTTAAAATTCCTGCCGGCAGGCCTTAGCGGGATATAGCTAGAGATAATCTCGACTATATCGCATTGGTCCTGAATTTCATTTAATATGTGCTCCGGTATCTTTGCCATGGTTCAACTCCAAGTCTTAAGAAACTGTTCTTACTTTTTCCTAGCAAATCTCCTAAATCCCGAACAAGTCAGGATATTAAACTTGCCTTTCTTCTCTAATTCATCAAGCATAAGATTAAGCCCGAGGTTATCGCTGGCGATATGGCCTGCAATAACAACATTCATATGCTCTTCCTCGGCCTTTTTAAAGTGCTCTTCGTTTAGATGCATACATACGAGCGTTGATATACCTGCCTGAGAAAGCCTGCTGAATATATCCTTTGAACCTTCTGTCCCGCCTGTCATATCCACAAATACCTTGCCTGTTTTACTCGATAAGCTGCCTCTTGTAATCTTGGGAGGGCAATTCTCTCTTGCCGCCTCTTTATACTCGGGGATATCCCTAAGGATATCCATTAGATCCTCAAGGGTATCAGGCCTCTTCCCGTCAATCAGATTCTGTAGATACGAAGTAACACAGTTATCCGCGGGCGTGTGACACGTCATAAAGGCGACATCAAGCAGCCTTGCCGCATCTACGGACCTCATGTGGTTGACTGGTGAAATCCTTCTTTCAACCTCTTTTATCCTCTTCGACATCAAAGATTCCGCAATGTTTATGGGGACCCCTATCTTATTCAATATATCTACATGCATATACATAACATTAAAAAAACCTGCCAGGGCCATACCCTCCGGGTGATGTGACAATAAGAGGTCTATCGCTTCTCCCTTTTCTCTTAGTCTCTCGGCAAGGAGGACCTCTCCTACTTCTATATCTATGCCGACAAACATCGTCTTAATCTCCTTCTCTTTATTGCCATATAAGATACGGGTATCGCTATAAGGGTGCACCAGGTTCTCCGTGTCATAGAAAACCTTATCTTTTTTATCCATGTTATCATAGGACTTCTTAGCCCTTAAAAGTTCCTTCTTCAACTTTTCCCTTCCCCTTGGGTCTTTTCTCATGCCATAATTTATTACCGTTCTATAAATCTCTTCAAGCCTCACATGAACCTCCTATTTCAAAAAATATCTCAAAGAATCGCATTCTAAATATCCCCTCTCTATTGCTGCCTATTTTAAAGATTGGTTAGAAGGGCCTTACCTCTCCAGCATGTCAACCAGCGGTGTCTCAACCTTCTTCCACGGATACAAATTGATACCTCTTTCATATACGTAAGGGGCAACGCCTGAAATATAGCAGCTGAGAAAAGCCCTGTCCCTCGCACTTTTCGTTAGATATTCAAAAGGGCTATTAACAAATAAGGTATATATAAGACTGGCTAATAAAATCCCCCTCCCAAAACCCACCAAAAGCCCTGCCATCCTATTCGGCCAGGAGATATCCGGACCTCCTAGAAATAAACACGCCACTACAGAAATTGCCTTAAATATAAAAACTATTGCTAAAAATATAAATACAAACGAAACTGCGTCAAGTTCAGCACCCATCCCTTTGAGAGGGATGGATAAAAAACGGCTTAACAGTGTATAATTATTAAACGAAAAAATAAAGGCAAGTACTATGCCTAAAGCCCTGAATATCTCAGGCACAAAGCCATTTTTAAACCCTATGTAACATATTCTAGTTAAAAGGATTACAAAAAAAACATCTACCCAATTGAAACCCATATGAGGCATATATTATAACGGGGGATTAAACCAAATATAAAGGAAGTATACCACACACTTTGGAATTTGTCAAGGTAAGGCGCAGATTAATCAACTGCCCTTTTAAACTATCGGGGCCTTCAATATATACCTTTATATATGTATCCGTATATCCCTGTAAATAACCTTCAGCTGTTCCCTTTTCCTCTACAAGCACCCTTATCTCTCTGTCTACAAATCTCTTAGAGAATCTCAAGGCCGAATCTCTCGCTATAGACAAGAGCCTATCCCCTCTTTCTTTTTTTGTAAGGCTGGATACATCGTCTCTATAATCGTAGGCCTTTGTACCTTTTCTCTTTGAAAAGGGAAAGACATGTATGCGCATAGGGCTCACGGCTTTAATAAAATTTATTGTATTCTGAAATCTTTTTTCACTCTCTCCCGGAAACCCCACCATCATATCAGTGCTAATGGCAATATCCGGAATAACCTTCTTTATCCGATCAATAATCTTTAAATAGCCCATTCTCGTATAAGGCCTGTTCATCCCTTTCAATATATAGTTATCGCCGCTTTGGAAGGGCATATGTAAATGCCTGCAGAGCCTACTCTGGGTTTGAAACTGGTGTATCAATTTTCCATCGATATCCTTTGGCTCTATAGAACTCAGCCTCAACCGCCAGTCCCCTTTTATCTTACAGATCTCCGAGACCAACCTGCTGAGACCTGCATCCCCTGCTAAGTCCTTTCCATATGAGCCCAGGCATATACCGCTAAGGACTATCTCCTTAAAACCGTTCCTTACAAGTCCCCTGCATTCACTCAAGATATCTCCCAAAGGCCTGCTCCTGGATCTACCCCTCGCAATCCTGACCCTGCAATAAGAACATGCGTTATTACAGCCGTCCTGCACCTTTACAAACACCCTATTATGCCCTTTGAACCCGTCAATCCCGGCCCTCTGCCCTCCTGTGCCCTCTACCTTATGCCCTTCTTCTACGATCTCGGGGATCCTGTATTTATCCTTATTTCTGACAATAAATCTTACCCCCTTCAACCGGGCTAGTTCTATGCCCCCTGCCTCTATCATGCAACCTGTCACAACAACATACCTATCTTTACTCTCAAGGGCATTGCGAATCAATCGAAGCGACTTGGAATCACTTTTAGAGGTAACGGTGCAGGTATTTATTACGCAAATATCTGCCTGGTTAATAGTCGTAACCTCTATATATCCCCTCTTCATAAACCCCTCGCGTATTACCTGAGACTCATATTGATTGACCTTGCATCCCAGTGTTTTTATACAGAATGTCTGTTTGTCCATAGATTATCCGATGACCTAATCCTACCCCTTCGTTACCCACAAATGATTTATAAAATTAAACAGGGCCTTTGCCCGCGATTGAATCTCATAAAAGGATTTCGGGTGGAATATCTGCGACAAGATATAACCAGGCCTGGCATAAAAGCCGTAGAGCAGGCCATCTATCGCCCTGTTCATTTCCTCGCACGGAAGATTGGGATAGTGGACAATGGTCCTCTGCTCTCCTTTGTCGTCCACCCATTCATTCCAGTCCCTGGCAATAAGATAGTTATTCTCCTTACACCAATGGTAAAACTCTGTCCCCGGATAAGGACAGAGCCCGCTAAACTGAACAGTATCTATAGGGAGCAGGGCAGCAAATCCTGCAGTCTTCTTTATTGAATCTGTTGTCTCTCCCGGTGCGCCTATCACAAAACAGCCATGCACTGAAATGCCTGCTATCCTGCAAGCCCTGGCAAAGCGTCTCATAGTATCGATAGAAATGCCTTTCTTCAGGTTCTTAAGCACCTGCTCATCCCCTGACTCAAATCCTACGCATACCATCCTGCAGCCTGATCTTTTCATTAACCTCAGGAGAGAGGGGTCCTCTATATCAGCCCTGGCATTGCAGGCCCAGGATATCCTGATCTTCCTTTTTATTATACCGGTGCATATCTTCTCCAGTCTCGGCCGGAATCTCTTTAATGTAAAGGTATCATCCTCGAACATTATTTCCTTTAAGGCAGGGAAGAGCCTTAGGTTATGTTCTATCTCATCCAAGACATGTTCATGACTTCTTGTCCTGTATCTTCTTCCATACATCGTCTGGGGCAAAAGACAAAAGGTACATCTACCTTCACAACCCCTCCCGGTAATAACAGTAATAAACGGATTTCTCTTTGCAGGGGCATAATAATCACGCGGGTCTATATGCCGCCATGCAGGGAAAGGAAGATCATTTAAATCTTCTATAAACGGCCTGTCAGGATTATGAACTATCCGCCCATCCCTTAAGTATGAAATCCCATTTAACCCAAACAAATCTCCGGTAGCAGCAAATTCCTTTAAAGTATAATCATATTCCCCTCTCATCACTGCGTCTAAAAAAGGACTGCCTCTTTTCAGTGTATCTCCTGGTTCAGCTGTTACATGAGGGCCCAAAACGAGCGTAAAGACCCTCCCCCCACCTTCTTCTTTTAAGGCCTTTACATAATGAAGATCCGAATCTATCGAAGGCGTTGTAGCATTAACAACAACGGCGTCCGGCGAAAAATCCCTGAAAATCTCAACTGTCTCTTCATAAGAGATATCCCTGGCAGCTCCATCTATAAACCTGCAGACATGGCCATCTCTTTCAAGAACAGCAATAGCCGTGCAAAGATAATCAGGGTGGCGTTGTTCCCTTGCCCTGGACCTTGCAAACCACCTTGCAGTCTTACAAAATCCCTTTCCGTATGACGGGTTTAAGAATAAAAGCTTCATTCTTCTATCAAACCTAAGGCTTCAATCATGATAAAATAT
>CAJVXD010000057.1 GCA_913009675.1 uncultured bacterium
TGGAACTTGATGTAGAGGATTAACACTAGTGATACGTTGGTTATGTGGTTGTAGTTCGTGTGTTTTTTTTTTTTTTTTTCAAGCAGAAGACGGCATACGAGATATATCAGTGTGACTGGAGTTCAGACGTGTGCTCTTCCGATCTTTAAGGTTAGGCCCGTAAAGCTTTTTTTTAAATTATTCTTTAAAAAACAGGGCTTCAGGGATGGCATGCACGGGTTTATCCTTTCGATACTGAATGCCTGGCGGCACTTTGTGATCTGGGCTATTTACTGGGAAAGATATTATAAAGACACATGAAAAAGATATCCGTAGTTACAATCGCGAAAAACGAAGAGGCTGATATCGCCCGTGCATAAACAGCACTAAGGGCTGGGCGGATAAAGCTTGACAAATAGGTCATAATCTTGTATATTTGCATTATAAATGCAAATATACAAGGAGGTATATAATGCCGCATAGATATATAAACAGGGATATTGAAAAAATATTGAAGAGTTCCGTAAAGATGTTTCCTTCTGTAATAGTTACGGGCCCGAGGCAGTCCGGAAAAACCACCCTGCTCAAACACCTATTTTCTAAAACCCATTCATATGTTTCGATGGATAATCCGGATTTGCGGCTTATGGCAATAAATGAAACAGAGTTGTTTTTTAAGAATTACAAACCGCCTATTATTATTGATGAGATCCAGTATGCCCCGCAGGTTTTTTCTTATATAAAGATCTTAATAGATAAAGACAGGCATAAATTCGGCCAGTTTATCTTGACAGGGTCTCAGCTTTTCCCGTTAATGGCCAATGTCGGAGAGTCATTGGCCGGGAGGATAGGAGTTTTTACTCTGCTGCCTTTTTCTATCGAGGAGCAAATCGATAAGAATGAGCCATTTAATAGTAATACATTAAAGGGGTTCGTGCTAAAGGGCGGATTCCCCGAGGTTGCTTTAAATAAGGCTATGGATCCTGAACTATGGTTTGCGGGTTATCTTCAAACATATTTAGAAAGAGATGTAAGGCATCTGCGCCAGATAGGCAGTCTGGTGGATTTTCAGAGATTTTTGCAGCTTTTAGCGGCCTTTAATGGCCAGGCAGTAAATCTTTCCAGTTTATCAAGGGATTTAGGCGTAGCTGTAAATACTATTAAAGCATGGTTATCTATTCTGGAGGTCAGTGGCCAGATTGTTCTTATCAAGCCGTTTTATCTAAATAAAGGTAAAAGGATAATCAAAAGTCCTAAAATATATTTTCTTGATACAGGGCTTCTGTGTTATTTGTCGGGGGTTTCTTCGATAGGCCAGATATTTAAGGGCCCTTTGTCAGGTCAATTATTTGAGACGGTTGTAGTTAGCGAGATTGTAAAAAAATTCTATAATAACGGCAAGATACCTAAAGTTTATTGGTGGAGGACGTCTTATGGGGAAGAGGTTGACTTTGTTGTAGAAGATAAGGGTAAAATAACTCCTGTTGAAGTGAAGCTATCTGCAAAGATAAATATGAAAATGGCCAAAGGCCTGATCAATTTCTATAATTTATTTTCTGACAGAATTGAGAGAGGATTTTTAATTAATCTTTCACAGGATAAGATCAAGTTTAATGAGAAAATAGAATCGATACCTTTTATTGATTTTGTAAAATTTAGGAAATTAGGGACACATCCCATTTAATTGGGAAATTTAATCTAGCGGGAACTCCCACCCGTAAGGGCGGGAATGACAAAAACAGGACGAGCGAAGCTCGAAACAGTAAGAGCCGCGGCCGTAAGGGCGGGGGAATCTACACCGGCATTTTAAAATTACATGGTGTTATTTTGACATAGAATATCATCTGTGTCCAGATTAGCAGGCGTTTACCACATTAAACTATGTTAAAGAAACTTTCCGTAGTTACAATCGCGAAAAACGAAGAAGCCAATATCGCCGCGTGCGTGAATAGCACTAAGGGGTGGGCGGATGAACACATTGTCGTCGATGATTTCAGCCCCGACCATACAGCCGATGTAGCAAAGGCAAACGGCGCAGTTGTATTCCAGAGAAGGATGGACATAGAAGGCCGCCACCGTAACTGGGCCTATCAAAAGGCAGGGAATGAATGGGTACTTAGCCTTGACGCGGATGAGGTTGTTACAGAGGAGCTCAAGGAAGAGATTTCCAGGGCAATAACTTCGGATGAATTTATTGTTTACACAATCCCCTTAAGGACTTATATTGGGAGTCATTGGGTCCGGCATGGAGGGTGGTATCCTGGGAGTAAATTGAGATTATTCAGGAAAAACCTCTTCAGGTATGAAGAAGCGGGTGTCCACCCCAGGGTATTTTATGAAGGCAGGTGCGGGCACCTTACAAAGGATATTATACATAAAGGCTACGAAGATTTTGCCGAGTTATTCAGGGGACTTAATGCTCAGACCACGCTGGAGGCGCAAAAGTGGTTCGATGAAGAAAGAAAGATAGGCGTCGGTAAGATGCTCTGGAAGGCCGGTGATAGATTTTTCAGGACATATGTAAGGAAGAAAGGTTATAAAGACGGTATAGTGGGTTTTGTGGTAGCTGTCAATAGCGCCATGTATCAGGTCTTGAGCTATGCAAAGTACTGGGAATTGTTAGGGAAGGAGGACAAATGAGGGTTTTGATTACTGGCGGGGCAGGCATGGTGGGTTCGCATGCCGCTGAATATTATGCGAATAAGGGTAATGAGGTGATTGCGCTGGATAATCTGATGCGTTCGAGCCTGTTCGGTTATGATAAAGAGAGTGTAGAGTTTAATTGGAATTATCTGGCCCAGTTTGACAATATTAACAGGGTTAAGGGCGATATAAGAAACGAAGACGATGTAAAAAAGGCGCTTGGCAAAGGGGTAGATGCGGTCATCCACACTGCAGGCCAGCCGGGCGTGCCTTTGTCCGTAAAGATACCCCTGGAGGATTTCAGCATAAATGCCTACGGGACCCTGAACGTCCTTGAATGTACGCGCCAGGTCTCGCCCAAGGCCGTTTTTATTTATTGCTCTACTAATAAGATTTACGGCGAGAACGTTGACTCTATAACGCTGGAGGAAAAAGAGACGAGGTATGTCTATAAAAGCAAAAGGGGTGTTTCAGAAGCGCTGTCAATGGACCTGACAGGCCATACGCCTTACGGCGCGTCAAAATATACAGGCGATATCTACGTCCAGGAATATGGCCATATATACGGCATGAAGACAGCGGTATTTCGCATGTCGTGTATCTACGGCACGCGGCAGTTTGGTTTTGAAGACCAGGGCTGGGTGGCGTGGTTTGTCGTTGCCAATCTGACAGGCAAGCCGATCATAATCTACGGTGACGGAAAACAGGTGAGGGACCTCTTGTATGCGGATGACCTGGTCGAGGCATATGATAGATTTATAAACAGCGATATCCCGCACGATGTCTTTAATATAGGCGGCGGCCCCAGAAATACCACATCCCTTCTTGAATTTATCTCAATGATAGAAGGAAAGACCGGCATCAAGTTCAGGAGGGTTGAACACAAGGACTGGCGCCCGAGCGACCAGAAGGTCTATATATCAGATATAAGCAAGGTTTCTAAGGCCCTTGATTGGAAACCAAAGGTGACGCCTGAAAAAGGCCTTGAAAGATTGATAGAGTGGGTAGGGGCAAATACGAGATATTTCATATGAAGGCGATATTTCTTGATAGGGACGGTGTAATAAACAGAGACCCGGGATTTGGGGATTATATAAAATCCTGGGAGGAGTTTCAGTTCCTGCCGGGTTCCATTGAGGCAATAAAAAAACTCACTGAGAGCGGTTATGAGATATTCGTGATCTCCAATCAGGCAGGCGTTTCAAAAGGTCTCTATCCGCAGGAGGCGCTGGATGAGATTACAAGGAATATGTTAAAGGCAATTGAATCCTCCGGAGGAAGGGTCCGCTCGGTAACATACTGCCCACATCTACCCGAACAGGGATGCAACTGCAGAAAACCCAAAACAGGCATGATAGAAGGTGCGACAAAAGGATTCGATATAGATTTTAAGGAAACGTATTTTATAGGTGATTCAAGGCTTGATGTAGGTGTTGGTAGGAATGCAGGCTGTAAGACAATACTTCTTTTGACCGGTAAGGAAAACCAGGACGGGATAAAGGATTGGCCTATTAAACCCGATTTTATAAAGAAGGATTTAAGGGAGGCAGTGGAATGGCTCTTAAAGCAAGGGCAAGGATAATAGGCGAACTTTTTAGATTCATGTGGGAGCGGAAACTCTGGTGGATGATGCCGATAGTAATCGTACTTCTTTTATTCGGGCTTTTAATATTTTTTACGCAGTCTTCCGCAGTGGCGCCTTTTATTTATACCTTATTTTGATTTATTACTGACAATATTGCCTTAACTTTACACTTGAAGCCAGGCTTTAACTGTAAAGTTGTTAGTGTGGTGGGTGAAATTGCCTGGCGAAATAAAACATAATTAATAAACAAATTTATATGAAAATATTAATTAGTTATGCCTATGCCGGGATCGGACATAAAAAGGCTGCAAGGGCAGTGGAGGACGCCCTGTCGGGTTTTAGCGGCCTTGAGGTGTCAAATGTAGATATGCTGGATTATACAGATACCTTTTTTAAGTTTTCGTACCCGCGGGTATATCTATTTTTGATAAACAGGGTCCCTTTATTGTGGGGGTTTCTCTATTATCTGCTGGATTTTAAACTTGTTGATAGATTCCTGGCCCCTGTGCGGAGATTCTTTCACAGTATCCATGCAGGAGACTTTGTAAGATTTGTCATTAAGGAAAGGCCGGACGTAGTTGTCTGTACCCATTTTCTCCCGGCTGAAGTGATTTCGGGGTTAAAAAGAAAAGGTATTTTTAAGGGGAGGCTTATAACGATCGTTACGGATTTTATGCCGCATGCTTTCTGGATGGCCATGGACTCGGATTATTTTATAGCCGGGATAGAGGGGACAAAAAAAGACCTCATGAGGCGGGGGATAGGGGAAGATCGAATAAAGGTGTTTGGCATACCCTGTGAATCCAAGTTTAGTGTTTCGAAATCCCGCGAAGGATTGATAAAAAAACTGGGATTGGACGAAGGGTTCTTTAATCTTCTCGTTATGAGCGGGGGCTTTGGTACAGGGCCTGTAAGGGAAATAGTATACTCATTTGATTCTGAGGGAGAGGAGATAAGGAAGGCCATCCAGCTTATAGTTATTTGCGGCAGGAATAAGGGATTGTATGAAGAATTAAGCGCTGCGCGGGCAACCCTGAAATGCAGATTGAATATTTTTGGCTATATGGATAATATCGATGAGTTCATGGAGGTGAGCGATTGCATTATAACAAAGTCCGGAGGTTTGACGGTTTCAGAGGCCCTCTCCAAAAGACTCCCGATGATTATCATACAACCCATACCCGGCCAGGAGACAAGAAATTGTAAGGTGCTGACGGGTTATGGGGCAGCGGTAAGGGCAGATAGCGTCAAAGACGTCTTGGTGCATGTGAGGGATTTTATAGATTATCCTGAAAAGATAATAGGCATAAAGAGAAGGGCAGGCCTATTCTCTTATCCTGATGCCGCCAGGGCAATAGCGCGGTTTGTCTTGTCATCCCTGTGAAAGCAGGGATTCAGATTGCTTATGAAGATAGATCTATCCAAAAAATTTCCAGCAGGGATTTTCAATATCATAAAGGTTGTCGGAAAGACGGCTGACACAAAAGGCCTTTCTATCTTTCTCGTGGGGGGTACGGTAAGGGACATCTTACTGAGAGTTAAAAACTACGATCTTGATTTTGTAATAGAAGGCGATGCCCTGAATCTTGCAAGGATTTTAAACCGCTCATTTAAAGGCAGCCTGAAACAACACAGGGCATTCGGAACGGCTACCATTACTTATAAAGACATGAGACTGGATATAGCTACTGCAAGACAGGAGAGCTATAAAAGGCCTGCCGCCTATCCCGATGTAAAGCCTGCTGTCATAAAGGAAGACTTATTCAGAAGGGATTTTACGATAAACGCGATGGCCGTTTCTATCAACAAGAAGGGTTTTGGGGAAATTATTGATTTTTACGGAGGGTCTAAGGATTTAAAAAAGGGTATTATCAGGGTAATGCATGAAAGGAGTTTTATAGATGACCCGACCAGGATCTTCAGGGGCGTCAGGTTTGCCGTAAGATTCGATTTTAAGATAGAACGCCGCACAAAAAGACTGATGAAGGAGGCGATCCTGGAAGGTTATTTAGGAGAGGTAAACCGCAGCAGGATCAGAAAAGAGATGGAGTTATTTTTAAATGAAAAGAGACCGCGGAAATGCCTGGAGGCGTTTTCTAATTTGATACGAAAGGGTGATTGGTATGAGGATAAGGGCAGATAAGGTTAAAGGCCAGCTGAGAAAAGAGATATCCGTGATCCTGCAGGAGGACCTGAAGGATCCGCGCATAGGATTTGTCACTGTAACGAGAATAGACCTTACGGGGGACCTCAGGTATGCGAAGGTTTATTTTAGCATCCTTGGCGATGAAGCGACTCAAGAATCGAGTGTAGAAGGAATTCAGAGCGCCGCAGGTTACATCAGAAGGCTTATAGGGGAGAGGTTGGAATTAAAGTATGTGCCGGAATTATGTTTCAAGCTGGATAGGTCTATCGAGTATAGCATGAACCTGGAAAAGATACTGGAGGGGTTACGCAATGAGCAGAGAGACAGTTAAAAGGGCAATAGGTAGATTTGAAAAGTTTCTTATCTCCTCTCACATAAATCCCGAGGGCGATGCCATAGGGAGTCAGATTGCAATGTCGTCATTATTGAAACGTCTTGGGAAAAAGGTTGTCAGTGTCAATGATAATCCTGTGCCGCATACCCTGCGTTTCATGAAAGGTTCAGAGGATATCCTGAAGGAGATGCCCCGTGATTTTAATTTCGACTCAGCTATGATTTTAGATTCTCCTGATCTTACAAGGATAGGGAGGATTGCAAACTACATAAGCAGCGACAAACCGGTCATTAATATAGATCATCATATATCTAACCAGAGATTTGCGAGATATAACTGGGTAGCGCCCAATGTCTCCAGCGCGGGAGAGATGGTATTCGAACTCTTCAAAGAGTTTAAACTAAAGATGCGATACGATGAAGCGGTGGCCATCTATGTAGCTATTATGACGGATACAGGCTCTTTTAAGTATACGAATACCAGTTCCAGGACCCACAGGATCATAGCAGAATTGATAGATGCAGGCGCGGAGCCCTATCAACTTTTTAGCAGGATTTAC
>CAJVXD010000058.1 GCA_913009675.1 uncultured bacterium
AGTGTGTGTTATTGTTCAGTAAGCGTGCGCGTTATTTACCCAGATTTTTGAGAATATATTTTATTTTTTTTTTTTTTCAAGCAGAAGACGGCATACGAGATATATCAGTGTGACTGGAGTTCAGACGTGTGCTCTTCCGATCTCTTGAAAAGGTCATAGAGCCAGCTGGCAGCGGATATTGAAATCGGTTAGTTCCTCACCCTTTACTATCTTTTTCGTGGCATACCTTACTTCTACCTTCTTAAAATACCTTAGGCCCTCGAGTTTGTTCACAAAGGTTAATATAAAGGACATGCCCTTCGCTGTTCCTTTATAAAACATACTGCCTTTTCCATTGTAATCCATAGCTGAAATCGTTATATCCTGAGGCATTAGCATATAAGAACGTTCTAAGGCCTCACCAATAAAATTACCGTACTTAATATGGTTCCTGATGCTCCCTGTTTTCTTAAGATATTTATCCAATCCCTGTATCCGTGATTGCATCTTGTTTAAGTTCGCGGAAAGGGCACCTACAAATTTCTTTTTTTCGTACAGCTTAAAAGAAAAAAATGCGAAAAATAATATTATAATAAAACCGACCAGGGAATAGGTTACAATGGATTCCCGTCTTTTCCGGCGATTTACCCTTTTGTAAGTCACCTCCTTTGGTAAGAGATCGACCTGTGCAGAAAGGTCCAGGCTCACTAAATCCTCATTATATTTATAAAATACAAGAGGGGCTGAAAAATGTTTCTTTATGGAGGGCGTGGCATCCTGCATATCTACATCTTGAGGATACGTAATAATGACATCGTCTACACCTGGATTGTCTTTATCCCTTCTATACGCTAAGATTGAACGGTCTATCTCTTGTAAAAATCTTTCGCTATTTTTAAACCCCCTGGAAAAAATAAGTCGGCCCCTGTCAACTATCATTATCTCCGATGCATCTTTCCCGATATGAACGACGAGGCTCACCTTATCATGTTTCAGGATCCCTTTTTTTAACAAAAATAGATACAATAATTCAGTGGATAATCTTATATGCCCTGTTTGAATATTTAAATGTGCCCTCTTGCGAATCTTCTCTTCAATCATATCCCTGGTTGCGGCGGCCAGCATAACCGAAGAAAAGCCATTCTGGTATGAGCCTATATTTCTATAACTTACAATAAGATCTTCCTTTGGGTGAGGGATCTCCTTTACGGCCTGAAATTCTACCATCCGCCCGATCTCATCCTCTTCAAGGGAGGGGATGTCTATTAACTTAACAAAAACTAAGTGACGGGGTATGACTAAATTCATATCCTTATCTTCTCCACTCTGTGCCTAAGGTCTATCACTCAAAGGATATCCTTCGAGGTTATCGGGAACTACTCCTCCTTCCAATGATAGATCTTGCCTGAACGCCTGTCGACTACTGCCTCAATATTCTTTTTAACGTCCTTATCATTTTTCAAAAAAGCCTCTGCCCATATGCGGAAGACGTTGGAACTTACAGTGAACAGACTCGGGTCCAAACCCTGTATCATTGTGATATCACTACTACCTCTAAAGATACCATCGTCCTCTGTTCCCTCCTCCCCGTCAGGGCCTTCCCTGTAATCCAATATCTCCTCAACCAACTTTCCTGAACCTGTAATTGCATTCAATACCTCATGATCGGCAGTATTAATATTTACCACAGGGTCTGTCCCTCTATAGATCGTAAAAAAATCTTTTAATATTGAAAATATTCCTTTCGTCATGCCGTCCACCAGGAATAATTCCTCGATAAATTCGAACCCCTTGCTGCCTTTATTATTTTTATAATCAAGGATCTTTTGGGCAATAGATCCGTCTATGCCAAAGCTGACAAGTTCTTCTTTTTTTAAAGCGCTGCTATTCAGATTGAAGCGGCTGCTTTCGTCAGAGGCCCCATACAGCACTCTATTACCCATCAAGATCAGCTCTTTTGGATTTTTTCTGGTCCTATTCCAATCTTCGTTCAGGCTATCATAAGTATTTGTATCTTTTGCGAGCTCGGCAAGCATCTTCATTACACCCGCCTTTGCAAGATAGCTGGCCTTTATACTGTCGGCCTCGTATCTGGCAAGCCTTACATCGGTAGAGGCGCGACGAGAAACTATTATACTAAGGATGGCCAGGATTGCTAAGACCCATAAAGTAAATACTAAGATACTTCCTTTTTTCTTCATCATTGTATATTGAGATCCTGTTGTTTGAGGAAAATGACTTTGCTATAGATCTCCTCAACCCCATCTGGTTTTAAAGAGACTCTCACTGCAGAAGGAAGGCTATTGTGCCTTTCTCCATCCCACATGTCTTGCCATCTAAAATTTCCAGAAAGACCAGTGGGTCTAGAACCATATTCAAATCTTATGGATTTCATCGAGGAAACCATTTCTCTGGTCTTCTCTCCGATGTCTTTATTTTCAGAATAGAGTCTTTCCTTCCTTGTAATCCTTAAGTTACCTGATTCCCCCTTATCTACCATATAAGTAACAATATAAACTTGTTTTGTTTCTCCTTTTGAAACAACAATGGGAAATATCATTTTTGACGAATCACCTTTAAAATCAATCTCAGAAAAAAATAAGGCCTGTTTCAATTCCTTTTGCATCTTTAAAAACGTCAATCTGACCTCTTGAAGGGGCCTTTCTCTCTGAGTCCTCTTCCATGTCTTTATGCCCATATTGAAAACACCATAAACTGCAACAATTACGATCGCAAATATCGTTATACTGATTATAAGTTCAATAAAACTAAGGCCTGTTTGTTTCATAAATAGGTTAAGATGGACAAACCGTGCACTTTGACACCTTGATTCCATGAAACCTGTAAGCTTACTTCATGAAGGGATTCTTCTTCTATCTTTATTATATCCAGGGACCATGAAAATCTCTTATCAAAATCACTGAATAGACCTTTTGAGAAACCCTCTTTTATATCAGAGCTGGAAAGTTCAAGGGCCTTTTCTTCAAGAAACAGGCCTGCCCTAAAATAATCCTTTGACAGCTCTATTGCCCTGAGAGATATTATAAAAGAACCCGCTATCAAGACAAGGCACACTGAAAGTATGGCAACGCTAATCATTACCTCCAGTAATAAAAATCCTCTATTCTTCATAGAACTTAGGCCCTTGCCTCCGGCTCGGGGACTTATTTGCCGATGGCTATGTCCTCCTCTTAACCGCTTAACTACGCTGAACGCAACACAGAATCTAAACGGAAACTCCGCATTAGTTCCACATATAGCCCAACAGAAGTTCTGCGATTATCAATGCACTGTCAACGATATCTGGAAGACTGGTAAAAGCATTGAGATAACAATAAACCCAACGACAATACCCATTACCAATATAATAACCGGCTCTAAAAGAGCGGATAATATCTTGATCTTTCTATCACTTTCAATCTCATAGGTCCTGGCAACCTTTAATAATGTCTTGTCCAGGATCCCGCCTTCTTCTCCTATTGTAGCCATATTCACTATAAATTGAGGAAAAGACGTCTTCTTTTTTACTGCTGCAGCCAGCGAAGACCCCTCTTTAACCTCACTATAGACACGAACCGTCTCAGCTTTTAGGACTTCATTTTCGACTATATTTGAACTAATCTTTAGCGCAGAAAGTATCGGAACCCCATTTTTAAGAAGCGTTGAAAGCGTGCGCGAAAATCTTGCAAGCTCAGCATGTTTAATCAATATGACGAAGACAGGTAAGCTTAAGTTGAACTTATCTATCATCCTCTTAGCAGCTATATTTGATCTACTCTTTAGGGGAAAGGATATAAATCCTCCCGCAAAGATAAGCAGTAATATCCAATAAGAGCGTATAAAATCACTGAAACCAATAAGGATCCTCGTTGGAAGCGGCAATAGCTCTCCCATATCAATAAACATATTCGCCAACTTTGGTATGACAAAGCCCATTAAAATAAATATCGTAACAATACCCACGGCCATCATCAATCCCGGATATATCAACGCAGCTGTTATCCTTGAACGTATATCCTCTTCCTTTTCCAAAAAATCTGAAATATTATTAAGTGCCTCTCTTAGCATGCTTCCTGCTTCACCGGATTTTACGAGATTCACATAAAGATTTGAAAAGATACGAGGATATAACCTTAAAGATTCGGAAAATGTATTGCCATCCCTTATATTTTCTCTAATGCCTCTTACAACCTTTTTAAAGCTGGATGATTCTATCTGATTTTCGACTATGTTTAAGGCATCATAAAGAACTAAGCCTGAATCTAAAAGCTCCGAGAGCTGTCTTGTAAAGTTTGCAACAACCTCTGTCTTTACTTTTCTCGAAAGAAAAAGGATGCCATCTTTTTTTTCTTTAGATAAGGGCGCGGCCCACTTGACTGAGATAGGATAGAGGCCTTTTTCTATCAATTGCTTCACAGCAATGCTCTCTGCATCTGCTTCCATGGCCCCTTCCACAACCTCTCCCGGCCCTCTTTTTGCCTTGTATACATATTTCGCCATATATCTTAATAAAAGATCAATCCTCCTCTGTAACCCTTATTACCTCATCTATTGTTGTAGTCCCCTTTTTTACCTTTTCCCATCCATCCATTCGAAGTGTGTGCATGCCCAATTCCAAGGCCTTACGTTTTATTTGATTAGCTGAAACCCTTCGAAGAATTAACTCATGAATATCTTCATTTATAAGTAAAAACTCATATATCCCGGTACGGCCCCTATATCCGGTAAACTTACAGGATTCACAGCCTTTGCCTTCATAGATGGTCAACCTGCCTGAATCCTTCTCTCTTATTCCGAGATCTTTCAATATTCTTTTATCTGGTTTTTTCTCGGCCTTACACCGCTGGCAGATAACCCTCACGAGACGCTGGGCAATAAAACATTCTACAGAACTCGCCGCAAGATACGGCTCTATGCCCATATCCAGTAACCGCGTGATGCCTCCTGCCGCGTCGTTTGTATGCAACGTGCTGAAGACAAGATGACCTGTCAGTGCAACACGAATAGTTATCTCTGCTGTCTCAAAATCCCTTACCTCTCCCACCATCATAATATCAGGATCATGCCTGAGCATAGAACGCAGCCCTGTCGCAAAACTCAGACCAATACGCGGATGAATCTGAATCTGCGTTATTCCTTTCAGCTGGTATTCAATAGGATCTTCTATTGTTATTATCTTTTTATCCTTTCTGTTTATCCTGGATAGACATGCATAAAGCGTAGTGGTCTTTCCGCTGCCCGTAGGGCCTGTCACAAAGATAATGCCGTGCGGCTTCTTTATAATCCCTTCTAAAATCTTCAGATCAGAATTTAAAAGACCAAGGTTCTTTAAACTGTAAATCATACTGCCGCTCAAAAGTCTTATATCCACACTTTCTCCAAATTGCGTAGGAAGCGTTGATATCCTTAAATCCAACTCCTCCGTCCATAGTTTTATCTTTATTCTCCCATCCTGGGGTAATCTCCTTTCGGCAATATCCAGATTCGCCATAATCTTTATCCTCGAAACTATGGCAGATTGAAAATATTTAATATTCGGCGGGACAGAGATATCGTACAAAAGCCCATCTATCCTATACCTTACCTTTATCTCGTCTTCATAAGGCTCAATATGTATATCTGTAGCACTATCCTTCACAGCCTGCATAAAGATCTGATTCACAAATTTTATAATCGAGGCATCTCCTGCAAGGTCTTCTATATCTTCAACCTTTGCTGTCGGTAAGGCAAGCCTTGCAGCCACTTCGGCCTTATCACTGGTATCTATAATCTCCTCTATTGTCTCTGCGCCAAGGCCGTAATATTTTCTAATCGCCTCGATTATATCTGATTCCGTCGCCAGGACAGCAACTACCTCATATCCCAGAAACAATCTTAGATCATCCAATGTCTTTATATCGAGCGGGTCTGTGACAGCAATGGTAAGGTCAGCTTTATCAAATTTTACCGGGATAATCTTATAATGGCAGGCGTATTTAGCAGATACCTTTTCAAGCACGCTGGGTGCGATAATAAGTTCTTTAATCTTTACATATGGGATCTTCAAATGCTCGGAAAGAACAGGGCACAGTTCCTCTTCTTTGATAAGACCCAGATTTACTACGGTAGCGCCAAGAAATCTACCTGTCCTTTCGTGCTCCCTTAGAGCCCTGTCTAATCCCTGGCGGGAGATCAGGTTCTTCTGGATCAACCTTTCACCTAAAAGGATAGTTTTTTTAATCGGCATCTATTTTTTCTCTACTGACAGGGCCCGATTCCTTGAAGAACCAGGATAGAGATCATAATAAGAGGCAAAAAATAAGGGTTTCTCATCAAACAAAAGTCTATCACAAACAGAATAGTTTGACAATATTATATTAATCGGGAATCTCCCTTTCGAAGAGTATTATCTAAATTAAAATCTCTTGAGGCAAAGCGTGGCGTTGTGGCCTCCGAAACCGAGGGAATTGGAAAGGGTAATCTTGACCTTTGCCTGCCTTGCCTTATTTGGCACATAGTCAAGATCGCATCCTGGGTCTAAATTTTCATAATTGATGGTGGGGGGGATAACCCCTCTTTCTATGGCCAGACAGCATACGATAAATTCTACCCCTCCGGATGCCCCTAAGAGGTGGCCTGTCATAGATTTTGTGGAGGAAACGGCGACCCTTCTGGCATAATCACCAAAGACCTTTTTTATGGCTAATGTCTCTATCTTGTCATTAAGTTGCGTAGATGTACCGTGAGCATTTATATAACTTACATCTTCTGCTTTTATATCCGCATCTTTTAATGCATTCTGCATACATCTGGCAGGGCTTTCAGCTGAAGGATCAGGTGCTGTCATATGATGAGCGTCTCCGCTCATTCCAAAACCAATCAGCTCTCCATAGATCCTGGCGTTTCTCTTTTTTGCGTGTTCAAGTTCCTCTAATACCACGATACCAGCACCTTCTCCCATAACAAAACCGTCTCTGTTTTTATCAAAAGGCCGACTTGCCCTTTCTGGTTCATCGTTCCTTGTAGAAAGCGCCTTTAAGGCACAAAAACCCCCTATGCCAAGAGGGGTGATACAACTCTCTGTACCACCGGTAATCATTACATCCGCATCATCATGTTGAATTATCCTGAAGGCATCGCCAATAGCGTGTGTGCCTGCCGCACATGCGGTAGTAGTACAGGAATTGGGGCCTTTGACCTTAAACATAATGGATAAGATCGGAAGAGCACACGTCTGAACTCCAGTCACACTGATATATCTCGTATGCCGTCTTCTGCTTGAAAA
>CAJVXD010000059.1 GCA_913009675.1 uncultured bacterium
GGTGAGTTCGGTCTAGATAATTGGAGAGTAGGGAGGTATGTGCCTGGAGTTCAGTGTGCTCTTCCGATCTATGTGGTTTTTCTTTTTTTTTTTTTTAATGATACGGCGACCACCGAGATCTACACTCTTTCCCTACACGACGCTCTTCCGATCTCTCATGGAAAAATATCTTAAGCTGTTCTTGACCAATCCCCGCCTTGCCGCTGGCATCAAGAACGGAACCAACAGTCTCTATAACCGAAGTGATGAATTGAGCTAAATCAGGATCAGATGCGGCTTCCGGAGGAATAATACCATCACCATTATTCGTTGCATTAGCCATAATGCTTTGCACGTCGCGTACATGAGCCAGACTAATCTTCCCGGCACCAGGTGAATTGAGATTGGTTAAGATGAGCTCTGCTACCTTGCGCAATTTTTGACCTTCAGGATGACTGGTATCGATATCGTTTAGGTCTAAGACATCAGTACCTGCGGATAAATGACTGCGATTGGTAAGAAATCGAAATAGCCAGGTCTGCGCCTCCCTGACTTCATTAGTTATGATGCGACCGTTTCGATCGGTATCTACATAAGAAAGAAATACGTAATCACAGTTGAGACTGTCGATCGGAACGCTGGTAGCTGCCCAGTGTGCCTCATCAAGGACCTGGATATTCTTTAAATCTTCTGCATCTTGGATCCTAAGCTGATAGTTTCTACCGTAATTTTTAAATATCAATTGAGACATGAATAAACCTCCTTGGTTAATATCTTCGATGCTATTTTGCCTTATCTATAAGAGGGAGTCTCCTATATGATGATATTTATATTATCTCTTTCGGCGAACTTTAGCAAGCTGAAAATATTCTCTTGAATACGAAAAGACTTGACGCTACATAGGTATATTAGTATAATTGTTGCGAAACATATAAACTACGAAACCTATTATAAAAAGGAGCGTGCGGAAATGGACAAGAATACGGAAGAAAAAATGTTTCAGATGCATGCTGAGGTCTGTAAAAGTATGGCTAATCCCACGCGCCTAAAAATTATGAATTTATTGCGCGATGGAGAAAAATCTGTTGAGGAGTTAAAGAAACGATTAGACTTACCCAAAGCAAATCTTTCTCAACACCTGAGCGTGTTGCGCCAACACAGAATTGTGTCTACTCGCAGGGCAGGTTTAAATATTTATTACAAAATTGCCAATCCCAAGATGATCAGAGCCTGCGATATTTTAAGAGAGGTACTCTTTGAACAACTTGCTGAGAATGAAAAGTTGGTTAAGAAAATGAGTAAGGGGTAACTTCTGAGATGGTTCACAAATTCCCCGTCGAGATGATGGAACAGGATTCTTTACTGTCCCCCCTGTCTATCTTGTGGGGAGAATACGGAATAGTGGCTGTAAAAACATAGGGAGATATTGAGGTGTTACACAAATTAACGAACGTGGTTACCCGATTCCCCAAGACAACTATATCCTTAGTCTTAATCGCTACCATATTTTTTGCCCTGCAATTCCCCAAGATAAAAATAGATACCGACCCGGAGAATATGCTTGAGCAGAACCAGCCGGATAGAGTTTTCTACCAAGATATGAAAAAGGAATTCGACATCCATGACCTTTTAGTGGTAGGTATTGTTGACGGACAGGGGATCTTTAATCCCGATACCTTAAGAAGGATTGCCAGGGTAACGGATGATATTCTTAAAATTAAAGGAGTAATTATTGAGGATGTAGTGAGCTTGCGCACCTCGGATAATGTCACTTCGGAAAATGGCACGCTTGTGGTAAAGCGTTTTATGGAAGAGGTCCCTCAAAGCCCCAAAGCGATAGAAAAGCTCAAAAATGCTGTTTATGGCAACTCTTTCTTTGTTGATAAAATTGTCTCTAAAGACGGTAAGGCTACCTCTATTTACATCCCTATATCAAAGAAAGCAGAAAGTTACCGCATATCCGAAGAGATTGAAAGAATTCTTAAAAAGGAATTGAGTCCGGAACAGAAATACTACTTAGCCGGTCTACCTGTTGCCGAGGATACTTTTGGCCATGAAATGTTTGTTCAAATGGGGATTACGGCTCCCTTGGCAGGTTTTTTTATTATGCTTCTTCTCCTTCTTCTTTTTAGAAAAGGGGTGTTCCTTATCCCGCCAATGATGGATGCCCTGCTAGCGATAATCTGGGCAATGGGGCTTTTAATTGGCTTAAGGTTCCCCGTTCACATTATGAGTTCCATGATTCCCATATTTCTTATGCCTATTGCCCTGTTGGATGACATCCATATATTAAGCGACTTTTTTGACCGTTACCCATCAATTAAAGATAAGAGAAAAACAATAATAGCTACGATGAAGGACCTTTACCGGCCCATGTTCTTTACCTCTATTACCTCGGCGGTCGGCTTTGCTTCATTGGCCATGGCGGATATTCCTCCCATAAGGGTGTTTGGTTTATTTGTCGCCTTTGGCATAATGGCTGCATGGTTCTTTTCTCATACCGTAGTCCCGGCCATAATAATGCTTATGAACGAGAGAAAACTCGCCGTCTTTTTGGAGAGAAGGCAGCAAAAAAGGTCATTTTTAGACAGGATGCTGAAGTCCCTTGGTAATTTTGCTTTTGCGAAAAGCAAGGTTATCCTTATCGGGGCATCTATAATTTTGGCTGTAGGAATAATAGGGATCAAACAAATCCATATCAATGACAACCCGGTAAAATGGTTTAAACCAAAACACAAGATTAGAATTGCAGACAAGGTTATGAATAAGTTCTTCGGTGGAACCTATATGGCTTATTTAGTGGTGAAGGGCAATAAGGAAGATGCCATCAAAGAACCGGCGGTAATGTCTTATATAAATAAGCTGGAGAATCATCTTGAAAACCTGAAGATTGTCGGTAAAACTTCTTCAATAGCAGATATTGTCAAAAGGATAAATTATGTCCTTCATAATGAGAACAAGTCATTTGATTCTGTTCCCAAGAAGCGGGATGAGATCGGGCAATATCTTTTCTTATTTTCCATGATCGGAGACCCTAATGACCTGGATAATTTTATAGACTACGGGGCACAAAAAGCGAATATCTGGGTCCAGATGAAAGGGGGAGACAATATCCAGATGCGCCGGGTTGAGGAGTCTACCTACGATTTTATAAAGAAGAATCCGCTTCCTAAAGGTATAACTGTTAGATGGTCGGGGCTTACCTATATCAATAAGGTCTGGCAGAACCTTATGGTATTTGGAATGCTTAAGGCAATATTGGGAAGCTTTTTTATAGTATTTTTGCTTATGGTTTTTGAGTTTCGCTCTATAAGACTGGCGATAGTTTCCATGTTGCCTCTCAGCTTTGCCATTATTTCTTCCTATGGACTTATAGGATTCCTGGGAAAAGATTATGATATGCCTATTGCCGTATGCTCATCTTTGAGTTTGGGCATGGCCATTGATTTTGCCATACATTTCTTACAGCGTCTTAGAGCAGGGTACAAGAAGTACAACAATGCTGAGGCAATCAATGCCTATATGTTCCAGGAACCAGCACGGGCCATAAGCCGGAATGCCATCGTCATAACATTTGGTTTTTTGCCCTTATTAGGAGCTACGCTCACCCCTTATGTAACTGTGGGGGCATTCTTTGCTATCTTAATGATATTCAGTTTCTTGACCACTCTTGTTTTGCTTCCAGCCATTATGAGGCTATGGGGGAAAGCATTATTTGCAAAGGAGGTTTCCGGATGAAGATTATCAAGGGATTGTTAATTATCGGTTTGCTATCAAACATGCTTCTAAAACTAGTGCCTGCATTTGCTGCAGAAAACAACCTAACTGCCGAAAAGATTATTGCTAAATCAAGGCTTGCCTTTTATTATGCCGGTAACGATATGCGGATAAAGATCTTGATGGAGCTTATAAATAAGGACGGACGGAAAAGGATAAGAGAACTCACTATGTTAAGAAAGGATTATGAAGAAAGCGGGAATCAGAAATATTTTATGTACTTTCATAAACCGGCTGATGTAAAAGGGACTACTTTTATGGTTTATAAATACCCGGGCAGAGACGATGACCGCTGGCTTTTTATACCGGCAATCAATTTAGTAAAGAGAATTGCCGCCAATGATAAATATTCCAGCTTTGTAGGAAGCGATTTTACTTATGAAGATATCTCCGGCAGAAAACCCACGGAGGATACCCATACCCTGTTAAGAGAAGAAAAATTGAACGGTAAAGACTGTTTTGTGATTGAAAGTATTCCCAGGGAAGCCTCAGTTTACACCAAGAGGATTTCCTGGATTGATAAAAAAACATATTTACCCTTAAAGGAAGAATTCTATGATAAGCAGAATGAATTGTATCGGGTCTTTGAGGCATTAGAGATTAAAGATATAGATGGATTTCCGACGATAACCGGACGAGTAATGCGAAATGTCAAAACCGGTCACAGGACAGATGTAACTTTCCAGGATGTCCAATACAATTTGGGGATAGAAGATAACATATTTTCCGAGCGCTACTTAAGGAGGCCGCCTTTAAAATGGATAAGGTAAAAATATTATCATTTATAGCTCTCACTTTTATTTTTATTCCCATGGTTTTTGCGGAAGAATTATCTTTACACGGATTTTTGCAGACGAATTATTCTATCAGAGTCGCCGATGACAATCCTCAGGGAGCAAAGCAGGGAAATCTAATCTTAGGAGAAGAGAGGATTCAACTCAAAGGTTCATTTTATCCATCTAAAAGTAAAATTGGCGCATTTGTGAAATCTGACTTTTACCACGATTGGGTGGAAGAAGATTGGGGGTCTGATTTTCGAGAAGGATATCTTGATTTTACAGATAATAAGTTTGGCTTAAGGGTTGGCAGGCAAATATATACGTGGGGGGTCGGCGATTTTCTTTTTATCAACGATATCTTTCCCAAAGACTGGGAGGCATTCTACTCGGGCAGATCTTTGGAGTATCTTAAGATGGGTGTTGATTCGGCGAAGCTGGACATCTATTCTGATATTGTTTCCATTGAGGCAATTATCATTCCATTTTTTAAGTCAGATGTTTTACCCTCGACAGGGAGATTCCATTTTTTTGATCCTTACCCCACTATTACGAATAGAGAACTTAATAAACCTGGCACAACTCTTAAAGATACCGAGTATGCCTTAAGGATTTATCGATACATTGGAGACCTTGACGTTTCAGCTTACGCCTACAAGGGTTTTTTTAGAACGCCCGGGATGAAAGCCGATAATTTTAATTCCCCTTCTACTATTTCATATTTCTATCCGAAGTTGGGTGTCTATGGAATGAGCGCCCAGAAAAGTGCCTTAGGCGGGGTGGTAAGCGTTGAATACGGCTATTACGATTCCCTGGATGATCAAGAAGGTAAAAATCCGGGTATTGATAACTCTCAATCAAGATTCTTGATTGGATATCAAAAGGCATTCCCTGATGATTTTACCGTCGGACTCCAATATTACGGCGAACTGATGCATCAATACCGTCAGTATGAAGATAATCTGCCTTCTGCATTTGTTAAGAGGAAACAGCTTCATCAATACATTACTCTGAGACTTACAAAGTTGCTTAAATATCAAATCTTGAAGCTTTCATTGTTTTCTCTCTATAGCCCGGACGAGGAGGACTTCTTGATAATGCCTGAGGTTAGTTATAACTTTACCGATAATCTACAGGCGATACTGGGAGCAAACATTTTTGGCGGGAGTAATATAAATACTGCTTTGGGCCAACACAATAAAGATGACAATATCCATGTAACGGTAAGGTATAGTTTTTAACGGAGGTGATAAAATGATATTGGAGAGAACTTTGAGAGGTTTTGCAGGATTTTTTATCTTGGTTAGCCTTATTTTGGCTTACTATATAAGCCCAAAATGGTTGTGGTTTACGGTCTTTGTCGGCTTTAATCTCTTTCAATCCGCATTTACGAATTGGTGCCCGATGATGTGGGTTTTAAGAAAATTTGGGATGAAATGCGATAAAATATCTGCGGGGAGGGTTTAAGTAATGAAGAAACCGTTGAGTGAGATGACTCAAGACGAAATAAAAAGAGCGGTAAAAGAAAAATATAGCGAAGTGGCAAAAGATCCATGTGCCGCCTTTAATTTCCCTGTAGGAAAAGCCTTTGCTTTAAAGGTAGGGTATCCTAAGGAAATAATCAATAAACTGCCGCAATCCATCTATGAATCTTTTACCGGTGCCAATAACCCTCAGTCATTTGTAGAGTTAAAATACGGAGAGGTAGTTTTAGATGTAGGCTGTGGAGCAGGGCTAGACCTTTATTTCTACGCAAAGGCAGTAGGGCCTGATGGTAAAGTCTATGGTTTGGATATTTCAGAGGATATGGTCAATAAAGCAAAGGCCAATATGGAGACAGTAGGAATTAAGAATATCGAGATCAAATGCGGTCCTTCCGACAACCTCCCTTTTCAAGACAATTTCTTTGATGTTGTTTCCTCGAATGGGATCTATAATCTTTCCCCGGATAAGGAAAAAGTTATGTCTGAAGTCTTTAGGGTAATAAAGCCTGGCGGAAGAACGGTATTTTGCGAAGTTATCCTAAAGGATAGACTTTCTGAAAATATAAGAAAAAATATTGATGACTGGTTTAGATGTATTGGTGGTGCTTTGTCTGAAAGAGATTTTTTAATACTTATGGAAAAGGCGGGATTCAAGAACATTGAGGTCATAGCAAAAATTAGGAATGCCCGCACTGGCCATAAGCTTGCTGTCTGTGCCAATATCCGCGCTTATAAGATATAAAAAGAAAGGAGCAAGACAAACTCGGTGCCCTCCCCGTGCAAATATTCGCTATAATATCCTCTCTGTTCCCCAATCGGACGATTTTCGCAACTTCTTATAGGAATTCAGGGGTTATTGTTTTTCTGAAGAAGTTAAAAAATTACTGACAACTATGGTTGATACAGGCATCGTCCACGGTAATCTCTTCTAATGTCCCTTCTTTATATCTAATGATTATTTCTTCAGCACTCTCTGCGTTTGCTCTATATGCTTTTATGTCACCTTCGTTTAGTCTTTGGACTGCCTTCGCTCCCATTCCACCACAGACCACTGCATCAATACCCTTATCATCTAATGCTTTTAAGGGATAACACCTCCCGTGCATATGCTGACTATCACTATT
>CAJVXD010000060.1 GCA_913009675.1 uncultured bacterium
GGGAAAGGAAAAATGAAGTGGTAAGTGTCAAAAAAAGGAAGGAGGGAAAGGATAGTGGGGAAGTGTATGAGTAGAGTAAGTAATTTTATTATTTGTTCTTCATGTTTGTTTTTTTTTTTTTAATGATACGGCGACCACCGAGATCTACACTCTTTCCCTACACGACGCTCTTCCGATCTAGGGGAGAAGATAGCAAAAGAGTATTTTAAGTTATTTCAGAATGCAGAGTTTTATATTGAAAAGAGGGATGTTAATAGAAAAAGATTGGAGGAAGGCCTTTTGGCACATGTTGCCGGCAAAAAGATCCCTGCCGCAAATTCCATGCAGGGTCTTTTTAAGAAGAGCTTTGATTCAGGCTTCTGGGAAGAGACGGCCCGGACGTGCGTCGAATGCGGGGCATGCAATATGATATGTCCTGCGTGCCACTGTTTTATCTTGAAGGACCAGACCGGAGAAGAAGGTTTTGAGAAGCTTAGATTATGGGACTCATGCCTTTTGATGTCTTTTGCCAGGGTGGCAGGCGGTGCAAACCCTAGAAAACTTCTTGCGCAAAGGCTTAGAAATCGCTTTGATAAAAAATTTAATTTCTTCCCCGATACAATCGGAAGATTTGGCTGTACTGGTTGCGGGAGGTGCAGCGAGGCCTGCCCTGGGAATATACGGATACAAGAGGTTTTGGCTAAACTGTAGAATAACGTAAAATAGCTATGATAGATAATCCATACATACCTATAGATACTAAGGTCTTGGACGTAATTGAAGAGAGCGGTACTATAAAAAGCTTCTCTCTGAAGCCTGAAAGGCCAATGCACTTTAAGGCAGGGCAATTTGTAGCATTGACTATCCCTGGGGTAGGAGAAGCACCTTTTACCCCGTCTTCTTCGCCTTATGAAAAGAGCAGGATAGAGATTACTGTTATGAAGGCAGGCGGGGTTACCACCAGGATCCACCAATTAAAAAAAGGCGATATAGTAGGATTGCGGGGGCCTTACGGCAACGAATATCCCCTGAATAACTTTGAGGGCAAGGAGATATTGCTTGTCGGTGGAGGTGTGGGGTTAGCGCCTTTAAGGGCCTTGTTTCTTGCGCTTGTCCATGACATAGAAAGGTATAAGAGTCTATTGTTCTGCTGTGGTTCACGGACATCCTCTGATATTATATATAAGGACTGCGTGCTTGATAAATGGCAGAGATTGAATGAAAAGATTAATTTCAGGGTTACGGTTGATAAGGGAGATGACAAGTGGAAGGGCAAGGTCGGGCTGGTCACCACTACCCTTGACAATCTGAAGATAGATAGGGAGAATAGTGTTGCGATTGTATGCGGCCCCCCTATTATGATGAAGTTCACGACATTTAAGCTTATGGAGATAGGGTATAGACAGGACCAGATATATCTATCAATAGAAAAGAATATGAGCTGCGGTTTAGGCAAGTGCGGTCATTGCAGGATTGGGAATTTTTACGTATGTAAGGATGGCCCTGTTTTTAGATACGACAGGATAAGCGGTATTCACGGGATATGGGACTGATGTATAGAAATTATGAAAAAACTTTTTATAGACCTTGAGAAGTTATATAATTGCGAAGCGCCTACTGCAGGGTGCAGTTATTATTATCATCCTGGCAATTCAGGCATAACGCGGCTGAGAGAGATAGGCCAGTTCCTCTATATATGCAGGAAGTGTGAAGAGGCGCCATGCATAAACGTATGCCCGAAAGAGGCGCTGGAAAAGCAGGAAGACGGCGTGGTGAAGAGATATACCATGCGCTGTATCTCCTGTAAGTCCTGTAGTCTTGCCTGTCCTTTTGGCACGATCCCGATAGAGACAGTTCCTTACATTGTATCACAGTGCGATGCGTGTATAGATAGGTGCAAGACAGAAACGCCTGCCTGTGTAGAGACATGTTCTATTAAAGGCGCAGTAGAATTTATAGAAATAGAGGAATCGGAAAAGGACGATATATTTTTGATAAGCAAGAATATAGCGGCACATGCAAAACCGTGGAAAAAGTATCATCCTTGATTAGCGGATAGCACATAGCGTTCTATTCGCTAAACGCTATATCCTGGAGATTATGCTAAAATATCTATTTAACTTCATAATATTCCCGGGCTTTTTATTTACGGCTGCAGTTGGTTTAGTTGCAAGCTGGATAGATCGTAAAGTTACTGCCCGTATCCAGTGGAGGGTAGGGCCTCCCTGGTACCAGCCGCTTGCGGACTTGGTAAAGCTGAGCATAAAAGAGATTATGATACCGAGGGATTCTTACAAGCCTGCGTTTTTAATCTCTCCTCTTATAGGGTTGAGTGCTGTCATATTGGCGTCCACATTTGTATGGCTTCCCAATCTGGAGCTTGCTAAAACCGGTTTTACGGGTGATATTATAGTCATTATTTATCTATTGACATTGCCGGCGATTGCAATTATATTAGGCGCATCGGCCAGCGGTAACCCGTTGGCATCGCTGGGCGTGTCTAGAGAGATAAAGCTTATACTTGCCTATGAGCTGCCTTTTATCATCTGCCTGCTTGTGCCTATTATTAAAAGCAACGGACTCTTAAGATTGGGAGAGTTGGTTGTCTATCAGAGAATGAATGGTTCGTTCATTTCGAGTCCTTCAGGCATACTTGCGATCCTGGTGGCGATATTTTGCATGCAGGCAAAGCTGGGACTCGTTCCGTTTGATGTCAGTGAGGCAGAGACAGAGATAATGGCAGGTACACATATAGAATATTCAGGGATCCTCCTGGCCGTCCTTAAACTTACAAGGTTTATGATGATGGTGGTGGTCCCGGTTTTTTTGACTACGGTATTCTGGGGCGGATTTAGTGTATGGAAATATGTGGTACTCCTGGTTATAATCATTCTCATGAGAAACACAAATCCGCGTCTCAGGATTGACCAGGCGGTAAGGTTTTTCTGGGGGAAGATGGCGGCGATAGCCGTAATAGCGGTTTTGCTATCAGTATTGGGGGAATAGGATGAGTCTCAAACTAAAGGCCTTAACAAAATCCATATGGGTCTATCATCTTTGTACGGGCGGCAGTTGTAACAATTGTGACATTGAGATCCTGGATTTATTGACACCGAGATTCGACGTAGAACGGTTTGGCATAATGCTGGTGGGAAGCATAAGGCATGCCGATGCTCTCCTGGTTACGGGTTCCCTGACTTTAAAGGCACTCGAGTGCGTAAAAAGGGTTTATGAACAGGCTCCAAAGCCGTGTCTTGTGATAGCGATAGGCAGTTGTGCTTGCGGACAGGGTGTCTTTGCCAATGGCCCTACTACCCCGAACCCCGTAGATTCAATTTTGCCTGTCGATATATATATCCCGGGATGCCCTCCAAAACCAGAGGCGATGATAGCAGGGGTTGTTAAGTTGATCGGGAAGTTAAAGGAAAAGAAATGAAAAAGACCCAGATAATAGAAAATATAAAAGTGCGTTCAGGTAAAGAACTCCTGGACATTAAGGATAGATCTGAAAAACGCGTCTATTTCACTATAAAGAAAACGGTGCTGCCGAAGATAACAAGATATCTTTTCAATGACGTAAAGGCGCGGTTTAATACTGCTTCCGGCGTGGATACGAGGGATGCGATAGAGATACTTTACCATTTTTCCATTGACGAAATAGGGCTCATTATTTCCTTAAGGGTTATCCTGAAAAAAACAGACCTGGAGATAGAGAGTTTAACACCCATCATGAGATGCGCTGAATGGATAGAGAGAGAGATACATGAAATGCTGGGGGTAAATTTTAAGGGCCATCCAAACCTTAAGCATCTGCTTTTGAAGGACGACTGGCCTGAAGGAAACTGTCCTTTGAGAAGGGACCAATAATGGCCGTCAACACTCAACTGATAGTCGAAATCTAAATTATGGCAAACAAGATTATCCCAATAGGCCCATATCATCCACTACAGGAAGAACCGGAGTTTTTTAGGCTGCATGTAGACGGCGAGAAGGTGGTGGATATGGATATCGAACTCGGATATAACCATCGAGTGATCGAAAAGATATCCGAGTCCAAGAGTTATGACCAGGTAACATTCCTGGTCGAGAGGATCTGCGGTATCTGTTCAACATCTCATCCCTTTGCATATACGAATGCCATAGACGACCTTTTAGGGATCACGGTCCCCGAAAGGGCGCTTTATATCCGCACTGTCATAGGAGAGCTCGAAAGGATACACAGCCATCTTTTATGGCTTGGCCTGGCAGGACACTTTTTAGGATATAATACCGTATGGATGTGGGCATGGAGATACAGGGAGCCCATACTCGATATATTCGAAAGGGTTTCCGGCAACAGAAATCACTACGCTATGTTTAAGCCAGGCGGCATAAGAAGAGACATGCACGAAGAAGATTTCCCGTGGATAAAAAAGACCTTAAAAGACTTAATCCCCAAGTTCGATATGTTTAAAGGCGCTGTGATGGATGACCCTGTGATACGCGCAAGGACGGAAGGCATCGGTGTCTTGACAAAGGAGGATATCCATGATTATTCTGCGCTGGGCCCAACGGCCCGGGCCTCGGGTGTTAGTATAGATGTCAGAAAGGACGAGCCCTACGCGGCATATGATAAGGTGGAATGGAAGGTTATTACACATGAAGGCGGCGGGGTTTTCGCAAAACTACTCGTCAGGGTGCTCGAACTTTATGAATCGGCAGATATCATAATACAGTGCCTCGACAAGATGCCGAAAGGGGATATTGATTGCGGGATAAAGGATATGCCTATAGGAGAGGGTATTGGCAGGCATGAGGCCCCAAGGGGAGAGGTGTTTCACTATATCTCCTCAGACGGCGGCAACAGCCCTGCCAGGCATAAGATAAGGGCCCCAAGCTTTATGAACATCTTTTCTAATAAAAAGGCAGTTATAGGAGAGACAATCTCAGACGCCACTATCATACTTGCTGCTGTTGATCCCTGTTACTGTTGCACAGAACGTATGGCAGTCGTAGATTATAAGAGCGGCAAAAGGATAATGGATGGCCAGGACCTGATTCGTCTTTCGCAGGAAAAGACAGAGAGGATGAGGAAGTAATCACGGAACGGAATCGAGGCGGAGTATTCTATACTCGCTCGAAGATTATTAGACTATGAGAATTTTGTTAGAACCGATTTTAATCGCGATACTGGCAGGATGTGCTATTTTCCTGATACCAAAGAGGTTTAGGAGGGTGACGGAGACCTTTAGTCTTATTACCTCTTTGTACTTATTTATAGCTGCCATAAGGATATTCGTCCACCCGGCTATAGAGAATAGATTATTCTATCTAGACGGCCTTTCCAGACTTATTGTTCTTGCAATAGGGTTTTTTGGAGTCGTAGTGAGTCTGTATTCGATGCGCTTTATGTCTAGCTGTAAGAGATTCCGTTCATATTATGCCTATCTTGTATGGACAATCGGTTTTTCTATGCTTGCAGCTGTTTCGAATAACATGATATTGCTTCTGGCGTCATGGGGTTTTCTAGGTTTTACACTTTTTATGCTTATCAATGTTGAAAGCCCAGCCGCAGCTTCTATAAGTAAAAAGACCTTTATTATAATAGGCTCATCAGATGCTCTTATGCTCATGGGTTTTGCCATGCTCTGGCTTATTACCGGAAGCTTGACTCTGAGCGGAACAAGGATAAGCATAGATAATCCTCTTGCCTTCTGGTCATTCCTATTGATAGCAATAGGCGCATTTGCAAAGGCAGGGGCTATGCCTTTTCATACATGGATACCTGACACTGCAAAAGAAGCACCTATACCTGTTACTGCATTTTTACCCGCCAGTCTTGATAAATTGCTCGGTATCTATCTACTGGCGCGCTTGGTATTGGGCCTATTTATATTGAACAAATTTTCATATGCCCTCCTTATGGTGATAGGTGCAGTTACAATAGTAGCTGCAGTAATGATGGCCCTTATTCAGCATGATTTTAAAAAACTCCTCGGCTATCATGCAGTAAGCCAGGTCGGGTATATGGTCCTTGGCATAGGGACTGGAAATGTAATGGGTATTGCAGGCGGACTCTTTCATATGCTGAATCATGCGATATATAAATCCTGCCTGTTTTTATCAGGCGGGAATGTGGAATATAAAACAAAGACATCGGAACTCGATTCCCTTGGAGGCCTTGCCAAGGTGATGCCCTTGACATTTTTTACGACATTGATTGCCTCTTTTGCGATATCAGGCGTTCCGCCTTTTAATGGTTTCTTTTCAAAATGGATGATCTATCAGGGTTTGATAGAAAAGGGCAGGTCGGGTGGGGTATTGTGGATATTTTGTATAGTGGCAGCTATGTTTGGAAGCGCATTGACCCTTGCCTCATTTATAAAACTTATCCATGCAATCTTCTTAGGCAAGGCTAAGGGCGAATCACGAGCTACGAGTCGCAGATCACGCGATGAAGCGCCCTGGTCCATGTGGCTGCCTGCCATGATCCTTGCAGTGCTTTGTATTATATTTGGAATATTTGCTTATGTAGTTCCTTTAAAAGGCCTTATAATGCCTGCCTTGCCGTCGGGCTTGAAGTTTATAGGTATATGGCCCTCCTTAAAGGCGGCGCTATTCTTATTGATAGGGCTTGGGGTCGGCTTTTTAATATATCTGGCAGGCAATTTCAAAGGCATGAGAGAGACTTCTCCTTATATAGGAGGAGAACAGCTTTCGAAAGATATGCGGTTATCAGGCATAGAATTTTATCGTACGATTGAAGAGATGCCGTTCATAAAAGGTCTTTATCTGAAGGCCGAGGGAAAATTATTTGATATATACGAACAGGGGAAAAAGTTGGTGTTTTTCTTTATACGGATATTGCAGTATCTGCATAATGGAGTCTTACCGACGTATCTGGTATGGTGTTTGCTGGGCATGGTTGTGATTCTTTTTAGTATAGTGAGGTAGACAGGGATGCTTGAACTACAGGGCCTTCTTATATTTATGATTATAGGCGCGCTGATTGCCGTAAGGACAAAGGACCTTCTTTCCTCTGTAATTGCAGTGGGGACCGTGGGCCTTGGATTGTCGCTGGCCTTTTTAATACTCAAGGCGCCTGACCTTGCAATAGCGCAGCTAGTGGTGGAGATATTATGTATCATCATATTAATAAGGGCCACTATCAGGAAAGACCT
>CAJVXD010000061.1 GCA_913009675.1 uncultured bacterium
TCTTTTTTTTTTTTTAATGATACGGCGACCACCGAGATCTACACTCTTTCCCTACACGACGCTCTTCCGATCTGAGATAGAGATTATATTGAAGGACCTTATCACGGATGTCAAGATAGAAGTGCCGGACTCGAGGATGAATCTGCTCAGTTTAATTTATGAGCACGGGAGGGTCTATAAGAGAGAAGACAGGCCCGGCTCTGTATACATAGAAGCGGCAATCCCCAAATCGCTATTAAAGACCTTGAAGAAGAATAACGTTTAAAGTATAATATCTTCGAAGTAAAGTTTACCTTTATAATTTCACGGAAATAAGTAGTCTATTAAGAATTACAGAAGGTATAAAGATGAATAATAGGCCTATTGGGATATTTGATTCCGGGGTAGGCGGGCTTACGGTGGTCAAGGAGGTTTTTAAGGCCCTTCCGAACGAGGAGGTTGTCTATCTGGGGGATACGGCCAGGGTACCCTATGGGACCAAGTCAGACCGGACGATCAGGCGCTTTTCGATAGAAAATGCCGACTTCCTGATGCGATTTGGTGTAAAGGTTATTGTTGTCGCATGCAATACCTCATCGAGCATTGCCCTGTCTGTGCTGAGAAAGAGATTCCGGATCCCCATCATAGGCGTTATCGAGCCGGGCGCCAAAAAGGCGGTAAAGCTAACCGGGAATAACAGGATAGGGGTCATCGCCACACCTACGACAGTAAAGAGCAGGGCCTATGAAAAAGAGATAAAGCGGATATCCGGAAAGAAAAAGGTAGTCTCGGGGGCATGCCCTCTTTTTGTGCCTCTTGCCGAAGAGGGATGGTTGGATGGGAAGATAACGCTTGATATTGCCAGGAAATATCTGAGGCCACTTACCGCGAAGGGGATAGATACGCTTGTGCTCGGATGCACACATTACCCGCTCTTAAAGGGTGTGATTGCGCAGGCGGTCGGGGGGAGGGTCAGGATAGTGGATTCTGCAAGTTCCGTAGCAGAAGAGATAAGAGATGTTTTGCGAAAAGGAGATGCATTATCAGGTCCTTCAAAAAAGCCGCAGCATAGGTTTTTTGTAACGGACGCGGTAGAACAGTTCGTAAGGGTAGGCGAACGGTTTCTTGGAAGAGAGATTAAAAAGGTCAGGAGGGTGCATTATGTATGAGATTTTGGTAAGGTCGGATTTCAGCGGCGCCCATAGTCTCAGGGGTTACAAGGGGAAATGTGAGGCCTTGCACGGCCACAATTGGAAAATAGAGGCAAGGTTTGAGAGCACCTTCCTTAACAATGTAGGCATTGCAGCTGATTTTAAGATATTAAAGTCAAGGCTTAAAGCCATTCTAAGAAAGTTAGACCATTCACATCTTAACAGATTAGAGCCGTTCAAAAAAAGCAATCCGTCTGCGGAGAATATCGCAAGGTATATCTTTAAGGGCCTCAAGGGCTCTTCTAAGAGAGGGAACCTTTCTGTAAAATCAGTATCTGTCTGGGAATCCGACAGTTCCTGTGCTACATATTACGAATGAGGCATATTGGTCAATGAGGATATTATATAATTTAGCATTTATAATCTTCGGTGCAGTATACCTGCCGTATCTAATAATAACCAGGCGGTATAGATATGGCATAGTCAATAGATTTGGGATCCTGTCAAGACGCCTTAAATGCCTCTGTTCCAACCAAAGGGTTGTATGGATACATGCGGTTAGTTTAGGAGAGATGAAGGTAGCCAGTATCTTAGCGCCTCTTTTAAGGAAGACATTCCCGTCGCACAAGTTTATATTTTCAAGCGTTACACATACAGGTAATAAGGTTGCGCGGACGATAGCTACACCGGACGAGGGTGTTTTTTATCTCCCCTTCGATCTAAGTTTTATAGTGGATAGGGTGGTAGCTGTGATTAAACCGGAGATATTTATATCCCTGGAGACAGAACTATGGCCGAATCTTATCACCTCTCTCTATAAGTTCAATGCCAGGATTATTCTGATAAACGGGAGGGTTTCGGATAGCTCCTTTTTCGGATATAGAAAGGTCAGATTTATTATTTCCCGGCTTCTGCGTAGATTTTCTCTTCTTTTGATGCAGTCGGAACAGGATGCGGTAAGGGTCTTGACATTGGGCGGGCCAAAGGAAAGAGTTTTTGTAACGGGAAATTTGAAATTTGACCTCTCGTTATCGGGATCGAGGAACAAGAGGCGCGGGATTAGGGAGAGACTCTCTATAAACGATGGAGATATCCTCTTGATAGCCGGCAGCACGCATAGAGACGAAGAGGAACAGATTACGGACTGTTTTTTTCAGCTGAAGAAGGAATATAAGCATCTAAGGTTACTCATCGCCCCTCGTCATATAGAGCGCACGCAGGAGATCAAACAGCTGTTAGAGAACCGCGGTTATGTAACATTGAGATTTTCACAGCTCCCTGCAGGAGGCGGGATGCAGGATACGGATGAGTATATATTCCTCCTTGATACCGTCGGGGACCTTAAGACGGTCTATTCCGCCGCAGATATCGTATTTATAGGGGGCAGCCTCGTAAAGAAGGGGGGGCAGAATCCTATAGAAGCGGCGGCCCTTGCTAAACCCATAATCTTCGGCAGGTTCACTTTTAATTTTCAGGACGTGGTAAGGTCTTTTCTTGAAAACAGGGCCGCTATCCAGGTAGAAAATAAAGACGAGCTTCGTTCGGCCATACAGTTTCTTATAGATAACCCTGAAGAGAGGAAGAAGATGGCCATCAATGCAAAGGACACCGTAGTTAGAAATTCAGGGTCCTCTCAGCGCACCATAGATCTTATCAAATCCCTGCTATAGCCTTCTCTAATCCTCTTAACTTACCGATTACCTCTTTTTCAGCAATTGTAATACTTTCGATGTTAGGTAGCAGTCTCAGACCTTCCAGTATAGCAGGCTGTGGGGATATAAGATTGCCCTAGCATGGCAATCTTACTCCGTTTTCACCTCGCTCGCCTTTTGGGCCGGAGGGACCTGAGAAAAGCCTCTTTATTTTTTGCGGGCATGGTGTCCTTTTGCCGTCAGGCAAAAGGACGAGCAAAAAATAAAACGGAGCGAAGGCCGCCTCGCCGGGGCGGCTGAACGTCTTTTCTCAGGTCCCTCCGGCCCAAAAGACACCGTGCCCGCTCGGCTAAAAAAGGCCCCACAGCCTGCTGTGCTGGAAGGTCTACACCAATGATAAACTGTTACCCAACTGTCCAAATAGTACGCTCTTTTTCAGCAATCTCTTTGACAAAGCAGTTTATCTATAATAAAATATAGGTTTAATAATAGGATATATATGGAGGCGATATGAAGGCAAAAGATGTCATGTCACGGGATGTAGTTACCGTAAGCCCTTCTGCGCGGATACGGGCAATATACGATATCTTCAAAAAGACTCGTTACGGCGGTGTGCCGGTGGTAGACAAGGAGAAAAGGATACTCGGTATGGTTACCAAGGCAGAGATACTTTCTGTTCTCCTGCCGGATTATTTTGATATGCTGGGTGAGAATATAAAGTTCATAGATGATTTCGGTGCGCTTGATGAGGAGTTTGAATCCTTGCCCGCCTTTGAGCTTTTTATAGCGGAAGATATCATGATGAAAGGCGCTATTACAGTAGATGAGGATGTGTCTCTTTTGAAGGTAGTGGCCATGATGCAGAGATACAGTGTCCGCAGGATACTTGTGGCAAGGAATAATATCCTCGAAGGGATAATTACGAGGGGAGATATCTGCAGGGCATTTTTTGAGAATAGGGATATAGACTAATGATCGGTCCTATCGTAGCTTCAATAATAGTATTGGGAACACTCTATTTTATTATTTCAGAGAAAATGGATAAGGTCATTGCAGTAGCCGTCGGGGCTATCCTGATGTCTATATCCGGTCATTTTCTCGGTTTTTATTCTCAGAGTAAGGCCTTGATGGCGATCGATTTTAACACGCTTGGCCTGCTTTTGGGCATGATGATAATAGTCGCAATGCTTAAAAAGACAGGTTTTTTTACATATATTGCCATAGCTCTCGCAAAGCTCTCGAGGGGGAAACCATGGATACTTATGGCAATCCTCGGTATCTCTACTGCCTTTATTTCGATGCTGGTGGACAACGTTACGACTATTATAGTGATAGGCCCTATCTCGATACTGGTATGCGATATATTAGGCCTGTCGCCTTTACCGATCTTAATGGGAGAGATATTACTTTCGAATATTGGCGGGGTTGGGACCATGATCGGCGACCCTCCCAATGTCCTTATTGCTTCCGCCAGCGGCCTTAATTTCGACGATTTTTTAGGACATCTATTCCCTGTGACCGTTATGGTAATCCTTGTTTCGTTACCCATACTTATCTTCATACACAGAAAGAGCTTATCCGGCAAGACGAGAAATTTCCAGGCCATCCTGAAGATAGACCCCAGGGGAGCGATCAAAGATCCAAAGGCCATGCTAAAAGCGCTGTCAGCCCTTTTAATTACATTTGTACTTTTTTTCTTTCATGATATCCACGGGTTATACCCCTCGTTTATTGCGCTTTTCGGTGCGGGACTGGCCCTCTTACTCTTAAGGCCGAATCCTGAAGAGATATTACATGATATCGAGTGGCCTGTCCTTGCCTTTTTCACCTGCTTCTTTGTCATAGTGGGCGGCATAGAAGAGACAGGGGTATTGTCTTTATTGGCGCTAAAGACAAGCGCCCTGGCAAAATTTGATATACGTCTCTATAAGATATTGCTTTTATGGTTTGCGGGTATATTGAGTTCATTGATAGATAATGTCCCCTTTACTATGATAATGATACCTGTAATAAAGAGCCTCGCTGTCGCAGGGATAGACATAGGCCCTATCTGGTGGATCCTTGCCATGGGCGTTGGGTTTGGTTCCAATGCCCTGCCTATAGGTTCATCCGCAGGGATACTCGGTCTCGCAATAAGCAAACGATCCAGGACCCCCATCGATACAAAGACCTGGTTTTATTCAGGCACTGTCGTAAGTGTAGTATCGCTGGCCTGTGTGACCGTTTTGATATTGCTGGGCTTTTTCTAGGCATGACATGAGATTAAAAAAGTATAGATATCTTCTTATACCTTTTTCCTTTGTCTATTTTTTGCTTATTCTCCTTCGGGATATCTTTTACGGATTTAATATCTTTAAAAGGTATCGGCTCAATGCAGTTGTTATAAGCGTAGGCAATCTTACCTGGGGCGGGACAGGAAAGACGCCGGCGGTTTTATTTATAGTGGAGGCACTCTTGAAGCAGGGCAGGAAGATAGCCATTCTCACGAGAGGATATGGAGGGGACGAAGAAGGATTATTTTCAGGATTGGTGCCGGGTATCCCTGTGGTGCTCGGTAAAGACAGGATAAAAAACGGGAGAGAGGCTATAGCAAGGTATTCGGCGGATACACTCGTATTAGACGATGGTTTTCAGTATAGAAGGTTAGAGAGGGACCTTGATATTGTGTGCATCGATGCCGGCAATCCTTTCGGGAACGGTTGCGTGATACCGGCCGGTTCATTGCGTGAGGGGCTATCCGCTCTCAACAGGGCAGATGTATTTTTAATTACAAGGACGGACATGGCAGTGGATCTGAATAGACTGGAGCAAAGGCTGAAGAGGATAAATCCGGATGCGCTTATTGTAAAGTCCATTCACAGCCTGCAGGGTTTCTATAAACTTTCAAACAGCCGGCCGGTTGACCCTGCATATTTAAATGACAGGAAAATAGCCTTGGTTTCGGCAATAGGCAGCCCCCTGTCATTTGAAAAAACCGTCTTGAAGATGGGGCTAAGATTCGAAAGACACTTTATGTTTCGGGATCATCACTGGTATAGACCTGGAGATTTAGAAAAAATTAAAAGGTACTGCCTTAAGAATAATATAGATACGCTGATTACGACAGAGAAGGATGCGGTGAGATTTAAAGCCCTCAGCCCTCAGCCGTCAGCTATCAGCTTTTTGGTGATGAGCATTAAACTTGAGATAATAGATAATGAGCAAAAATTCTATAATAGACTTTTTAGGGTTTACAATAGTTAAGCTCTTGAGCGCGTTGTTATACTGTATCCCATTGGGCGTTGCCCTTTATGCAGGGAGGCGTATAGGAGATATTGCCTATCTCGTGAATTCCAGGCGTCGTTCAATAGCATACGCAAATTTAAAATCAGCCTTCCCCGGAAAGGATAGCCGGGAGCTTATAGCTATCCTGAGATCCCATTTCGAGAATCTTGGGATGAGCGTTGTAGAGCTTCTTAAGATGCCTCTTATGGGCAGGAAATATTTAGAGAGGCATGTAAGCATTAAGGGTATCGATAGGATCAGGGAGGGGCTCGATAAGGGCAAGGGCATTATACTCTTGACCGCGCATTTTGGCAACTGGGAGATTGCCTCTCTAGCTGCCTCATCCAGAGGTTACAGGATGTCTGTCTTTGCGCGGGAGCAGAAGTATATAAGGCTCAACAATCTATTGAATAGATATAGAGAGATGACAGGATGCAGGGTCATTAGAAAGGGGTTTTCAGCCAGAGAGATCATTAGGGAGCTTTCCAGGAATGGTATCATAGGTATGTTGGCGGACCAGGATGCGGGCGCTAACGGTAGATTTGTAGATTTTTTTGGGAGGCCGGCCTCTACTGCTTCCGGTTTTTTGAGTTTCGCGTTAAAAACAGGAGCGAGTGTGATCCCCTGTTTTATAAGACGCGAGGGCCATGACAGGCATATTGTAGAGATACTGGAACCTCTCGAATTCGTAGATACCGGAGACAAAGAGGGAGATCTAACCGAAAATCTAAAGAGGGTTACGGATATCCTGGAGTCGTTCATAAAGAGATTTCCTGACCAGTGGCTGTGGTCCCATAAGAGGTGGAAAAGCACCAGCCGGCGGACAATATTGGTCTTAAGCGACGGAAGGACAGGCCACCTTAACCAGGCTATGGCTGTGGCAGAGATGGCTGAAGAGGCCCTAAGTTCGAGGCTCAGGGCCCGGGGGATAAAAAAGGCCCCAATCATTAAGATAAAGGCTGTGGAGTTGGTGTTCAAAAATAGATTTATGAAAATGGTCCTGGACCTGGCCGGTTTTTTTGCAGGTCCGCGGTGCCAGGGTTGTTTGCGATGCCTGAGGTTCTGCCTGAAAA
>CAJVXD010000062.1 GCA_913009675.1 uncultured bacterium
AGTCTATGGTTAAGAATATATAGATATAGTATAACATTATGAAAGGGGGGGGGGGGGTGTGAGGGGGGGGGGGGGGGGGTTGACTTTGTTTTTTTTTTTTTTAATGATACGGCGACCACCGAGATCTACACTCTTTCCCTACACGACGCTCTTCCGATCTAGGGTTTATTATAAAAACGGCAAACCTGTAAAGGCCGAAAAAGATACCAACGGGGACGGAAAGCCGGATAAATGGCTGTCCTATTAAAAAGGGGAAATGTCTTTATGAAAAAAATCCTTCCAATAAGTTTATTTCTTTTTAGTTGTGCGATAGTTTCTCTTTGTATAGCGCCATTCTCATATGCAGCCAAGGCAAATCTGGATGGAAGGATTCAGGAATGTGCTGATTTGTTTGGAGAGATAATGGATATGCCGGATAGCGCTATTCCCGAAGGCCTGTTGTCAAAATCCTCAGGCGTTGCCATATTCCCGTCGGTGTTAAAAGGCGGCTTTATCGTAGGCGCAAGATATGGTAAAGGCGTCATACTGTACCATAATAAAAAGACCGGAAAATGGAGCGCCCCTGCATTTTTCACTATCAAAGGGTTAAGCTATGGGCTTCAGATAGGAGGCCAGGCTATTGATCTGGTATTGGTTATTACGAATGAAAGAGGCATAAGGTCTTTCCTTAAAAATAATATTAGTTTAGGAGGAGATTTGGCAGCTGCGGCCGGGCCTGTAGGTAGAGATGCAGAGGCGAGCAGTGACCTTGCCCTTAAATCAAGCATATTTTCATATTCAAGAAGCAAAGGCCTCTTTGCGGGCGTAGCCTTAAAAGGAGCTGTTATAAAACAAGAAATCAAATCTAATAAGGATTATTACGGTAAGGACGTAACCGCTGAAGATATATTGTTTGGCGGAAAGGTAAAGCCGACGCAGTCAGGAAGGTATCTGATAAAGGTCTTGAGTAGGTATTGATTTTATAGATGTAATATCAATTACAATGGGGAGGCCGTGGAGCGGTCTGAGAGTTCTGCCGGGAGCAGATTACCCGAGGAACCTGAACTGGATAATGCCAGCGTAGGGAGAATAGAGAGAAGCTATAGACCCTTATGCAATTGGCATAGGGGATTTTTATTTATATCTCAAGACAAAACGGAGACCGGCAAATGGATATATATAACATGATAGAAAAGATACGAAGTAAGAGACCTTTGGTCCATCACCTGACGAACTGGGTGACTATCTATGACTGCGCCAATATAGTAAAGGTATTGGGTGCTTCCCCTGTTATGGCGCACGCCGCAGAGGAATCAGGCGACATGGCAGGTCTTGCATCCAGCCTTGTCTTGAATATTGGCACATTGACTCCGGGATTTGTAGAATCTATGAAGATAGCAGCCGCATCAGCCAACAAAAAGGGGATCCCTGTCATACTGGATGTCTGCGGGGCAGGTGCCACAAGGTTAAGAGATGAAAAGTCATTTGAATTGCTTGATGAGGTAAGGATAGATGTTATAAAAGGCAATGCCTCAGAGATAGCCAGGATAGCAGGGGAAGATGTCCGGACAAAGGGGGTTGATAGTGCAGAGGTTGAAAAGGACTTAATAGAATTGGCCAAAGGATTAGCGGTTGAAAGAGGTGCTACTGTAGTAATTACAGGGAAAGAAGATATAGCAGCGGATAAGAATAGACATTTTATTGTTAAGAACGGACATGAGATGATGACACATGTGGTGGGCACAGGCTGTATGGCCACTTCCGTGATAGGGACTTTTTGTGCTGTGGAAAAAGATCTTACCATAGCCAGTGCCGCAGCCCTTGCCTATTACGGGATTGCGGCAGAACTTGCCTCAGGTAATGCCAGGGGCCCGGCGACATTCAAAGAAAAACTGTTCGATAATATCTACCGCCTTGATAGAGAGACAGTGGAGAGGATGCAGAAGATACAGTGATAAAAGGCTATTATTTTATAACAGATGCAGGGCTCAGTAAAAAAGGCAACTTAAAGGATGTAGAGAGTGCCATAGAGGCAGGGGTAACGATAGTTCAGTATAGAGGCAAGATGAAGGATATAGGGTCTATGCTTGAAGAGGCTAGGGCACTTAGGGAGATATGCAGAGGCAAGGCGCTTTTTATAGTAAATGACATAGTAGGCGTTGCGCTGTCAGTTGATGCGGACGGCGTACATATAGGCCAGGGGGATATGCCCTATGAGACGGCCCGAGGCCTTTTAGGGAAGGATAAGATAATAGGCGTGACAGTGCACGACCTGAAGGAAGCAATACTGGCAGAGAAAAAGGGCGCGGATTATCTCGCTGTCAGCCCGGTGTTTTCTACGACGACCAAGAAGGACGCCGGCCCGTCATGCGGTATCAAGTTGATCAGCGAGATTAAAAGAAATTGTAAAATTCCGCTTACAGCAATAGGCGGTATAGACCTTGAAAGCGCAAAGGAGGTAATTGATGCAGGGGCTGATGCTATATGTGCCATATCAGCGGTTGTGACAAAGGATGACGTGAAAGAGGATATTGGGAGGTTTCAGAAGTTGTTCGATTAAAGAGATCCCTCGGGTGCTCCTGTTCGTTGCGTCCTCGGGATAAATTCGCACTTATCACTTACGTCGTCCCTGAGGACTCCGTAAGTGATGTGCTCAATCCCTCGGATACTCCTGTTCGTTGTATTCTCGGGATAAATTCGCACTTATCACTTACGTCGTCCCTGAGGACTCCGTAAGTGATGTGCTCATTTAAAGGAGGATGATATGTTTCATGGAATAACAGAGGCAAGGATTACAAAGGCGATTCTGAAGGAATTTGCCGGATGGTTTGAGGAATATATTATTTCAGACGTAATAATTGTAGGCGGGGGGCCGAGCGGCCTCATGGCGGCGAGAGAACTGGCAACAGATGGATTTAAGGTGCTGGTGGTAGAGGCAAATAATTATCTGGGCGGGGGTTTCTGGATAGGCGGCTATCTGATGAACACATTGACCTTTCGCAGCCCGGCAAATAAAATCCTGGATGAATTAAAGATACCCTATAAAGAGGCAGACGAGGGGTTATTTACAGCAGACGGGCCGAATGCGTGTTCAAAACTTATCTCAGCGGCATGTGATGCAGGCGTAAAGATTTTGAATATGACAAAGTTTGACGATGTGGTATTAAGGAATAAAAAGGTAGAGGGCGTGGTCATAAACTGGACTCCGGTGTCAGCGCTCCCAAGACAGATTACGTGCGTGGACCCTGTGTCACTGGAATCCAAGGTTGTCATAGACGCGACAGGCCATGATGCCCATGTCTCTAAGAGTCTCGAAAAAAGGGGTATTATAAAGCTGGCGGATTTCGGGCCCATGGATGCCAACACTTCCGAGGATTTAGTAGTAGAAAAGACAGGAGAGATATTCCCGGGGCTATTAGTGGCCGGTATGGCAGTTTCGACCGCATACGGCATACCGCGTATGGGTCCTACGTTCGGAGGCATGCTCTTCTCGGGAAAAAAGGCGGCTGAACTGGCAAAGGAAAAGATTAGAGGTGCATCCAGAGAGTCGTTACAAGCGGAAGTAGCGGTTAATTAAGGGCAAAAAGGGGACAGGTATAATTTTGTCTCGTGGAAATGAACAAGTTGCTTCAAAATTAAGCCTGTTCCCTTTTTGTTTGTCCCAGCTTCCGGCTTAACTCTTAGCTAACTGTTCAAATAGTACATCGTATAGTGAAGTTAAGGCTTTGGATTCTTTATCCTTTAGGTGTATAATATTAAATTATGCCGGAACAAAAGCTTACGCTTGTCGAACATCTGGAGGAACTCAGGTCCAGGGTTATAAAGTCGGTTGTTTTTATAATCATTACATCCGGCATCATCTACAATTTTTCGAAGAAGATCCTGCCCGGTTTGGTTAAGCCTGTCGGAAGGCTTGTTTTCATAGCGCCGACAGAGGCCTTTGTTACCAATATAAAGATAGCCTTTTTTGGAGGCCTTCTTTTATCCTCACCTTTTATTATCTACCAGATTTGGCGCTTTGTTTCAGCCGGCTTAAGTAGCAATGAAAAAAGATATACGCTTATCTTCGCACCGTTATCCTTTATCCTGTTTCTAATGGGCGCATGCTTCGGGTATTTCGTTATCGTGCCGATAGGCATGAAATTCCTACTCGGCTTTGCCACTAATTTTATAACCCCGATGATAAGCGTAGGTAAATATGTCTCTTTTGTAGGGACCCTCAGTTTTGCATTTGGGGCGGTGTTCGAGATTCCATTGGTGCTCCTTTTTCTTACAAAGATAGGACTTGTTACCCCCGAATTTTTATCGCGCAAGAGAAGGCATGCCATAGTTATCATATTTATAATCGCAGCCATCCTCACGCCCCCTGATGTTATTACCCAGTGCCTAATGGCAGGGCCCCTGATAATACTCTATGAAGCGGGTATAATCTTTTCCAAGTTAGGCTACAGGCGCAGATAAAAAACTCCCAGTGTAATAATTTTTTTATTTTTCTTGATAGCGTAGAAATTATATCAGCTCTTTCGAGCTCAAATTATGCTATAAAGATCCTTCGGCCTAACGGCCTCAGGATCAAGTTAAATCCGCCCTTTGACTTTTATCTGGGCAGATTTAACTTGACATAGTGAAACTATTTGGTATAATTATAAATGTTACTAACTCTATAATATTAGTATAGATTGGTTCAGTAGAATGGTATTTTTTGAGACTATTTCCTACTAACATGATTATGGAAGTAGACAAACAGAAAGGAAAACATAGCCATGCCATTATTAGATAACAGAGATGATTTAAAGCTGCTTGTGGATACCCTTAATTTTAAAGAGAAGGTTAATCGTTCTCTGGCTCTTATTAAAGAGGCCTATGAGAAATATGGAGATAACCTGGTAGTGGCAAACAGCCTTGGCAAAGACTCTGTTTGCGTGTGGGATCTGGTAAAGAGGGTGAACCCTAAGATAAGAGGGTTTATTATTACTACGAGATTCAAACCTGAAGAGACGGTTCACTTTATGAAGCAGATAGTGTCTAGATACCCTGAGATTAAGGTTTACAGAAACGACGAGGTTATCCCGGACAAACTTTATCTTACGGATCCTGACAGGTGCTGCGATATATTAAAGGTGCAGCCGATACGCAGGGCAGTAGAGGAAATGGATGTTAAATGCTGGGTCACGGGCCTTAGGTGCACTGAAGGCAGGACGCGCACCGATTTTAAAGAGGTCGAAGAACGGGATAAGGGGCTCGTTAAGTTAAACCCAATCCTAATATGGAAAGAGAGAGAGGTCTGGCAGTATCTTGCATTAAATCACGTAATGGTGAATCCCCTTTATGCAGAGGGTTACAGGTCATTGGGATGTGCGCCCTGCACCAGGATAACAAATGAAGAGGACGAGCGAGCGGGCCGCTGGATAGGCACGAGTAAATGCGGCGGCGAGTGTGGCATACACACCAGGCCCCTTAAGATAAACGTGGACGGCGATGGTATTTAGATATATTGTTTTAATCTTGGTAGTGATTTTATTTGCCCTGAATATGGGTGGGGGGAATTTTGGTGTCTCTTTTGCCGCGGCATACGGCGGTAAGGCCCTGAGTAGAAAAAAAGGGCATATTCTCTTTGCGGTATTTGTTTTCCTGGGGGCAGTATTTTTAGGGAGGCCTGTGGCACATACATTGGGCACCAGGATAATACCTCCCGGGTTATTTAACTTTGATACATTGCTGATCATTCTGATTTCAGCAACCATTAGTCTATTGCTGGCAAACCTCTTGCATGTGCCGCAGTCTACGAGTTTCGTAACGGTCGGTGCTATATTAGGAGTAGGCCTTTATTTCAGGGAGGTATACCTCGGGACGTTTTTGTATCTGGTGCCTTTCTGGATCCTTCTTCCGGTTATGGCGTATATACTGACCTATTTATTAGGAAGGCTCGTATACCCGCCCAGAAGGAAGAATTTTTGGATTTATGAAAAATTAGTGAACCATAGAGAAAGATTAAAGGCGTTTGTAATCATGGCGAGTTGTTATAATGCCTTTAGCGTGGGCACAAACAATGTTGCGAATGCCGTAGGCCCTCTTGAAGGCGCAGGCCTTCTTAATGGCATAGTTGGATTTTTATTGATTGCGCCGATATTCGGATTAGGAGGTCTGGTATTTCATGGCCCTTTAAAGACTGTAAGCGAACGTATTGTTCCGCTGGGTCTATTAACAGCTACTATAATATGTCTTGTATGCGGGACATTGATGATAGTTGCGTCTATCTTTGGGGTGCCGCAGTCCTTTGTGATGATAAAACTTAGCTCGGTATTTGCCATCAGCGGGTTGAAGAACGGCCATAAGTTAACCTTTGCCAATCCGGTGACAAAGAAGACCTATCTGACCTGGATAGTAATGCCGGTAGTAGCAGTTATTACCTCATTTCTTTTAACGGGAGCCAGATATGCTTTATTTAAGTGAAAGAGAGAAGGATCAGCTGGTAGGACATTCAAGGAGAGAATATCCAGATGAGGCATGTGGAATACTTGCTGGTAAGGGAGAAAGGGTTCAGAAGATTTATCAGATGATAAATGCAGATAAAAGCACAAGGACCTTTTTTATGGACCCAAGAGAGCAGCTTAGGGTAATGAAAGAGATAAGGTCCTCGGGGCTCGATTTTATAGGTATATATCATTCTCATCCTGAAAGCCGGGCCTTTCCTTCAACGCACGATGTGAAACTGGCGTATTATCCAGACGTTTGGTATGTGATTATATCCCTGAGGGATAAGGATAATCCCGAAATAAAGGCCTATAAGATTGTAGAAGGTAAGATAGAAGAAGAGTCTATAGGTCTTAATCCAGAGGGAACTCCCCGTCTCTAAAGGCGGAGATAAAAGTAGTTTCCCTCAAGCCGGGCAGCAGGGTGTTGAAGGCAGTTCGGCTAAAAGATATGTTGTTTGTAGGGCTGGGCCTCACTCTCTTTTATTTTGACAGGCAGTCTTTTTAGTCGTTCGTTGATTATATATTTCGCAAAATAAACAAGCCTTCAACACCCTGCTGAGATCGGAAGAGCACACGTCTGAACTCCAGTCACACTGATATATCTCGTATGCCGTCTTCTGCTTGAAAAAAAAAAACAACAACAGACATAAAAAAAATATA
>CAJVXD010000063.1 GCA_913009675.1 uncultured bacterium
GTATGGATTATTTGTTTTTTTTTTTTTTTTCAAGCAGAAGACGGCATACGAGATATATCAGTGTGACTGGAGTTCAGACGTGTGCTCTTCCGATCTAATAGCATCATATTTTATCACAACTACTTGTCTCCACTGATGTTATATAAATGTAGATACCATCCTTCCTGTTCTCAATATACGCTTGAGGCAATAGAGGATAGGGGCGTGTTTATCGGGATATTAAAGGGCCTTGCGAGGATCTTGAGATGTAACCCCTTGCTTAGAGGAGGGTATGATCCGTATATTAAGGCTGAAAAGGGAGAGATTTAATTCATGGAAAAAAGACTCTTATTCGCAGTAATCCTGTCAATAGTTGTGATGCTTTTATATCCCCTGTTTATAGGCAAGAAAACCCGTGTTTCCCCCCAGCAGATGCGGCCAACAACAATACGCCCTGTTGAAGAAAAAGAGGTTACCAAAAAATACCCTGCCCCAGCGCAAAAAAGGCAGCGAGAAGGTCTGCCTATGGATGCCATTTCAAAGACGTTTCAAAATAATAGATATATCATAGAGACTACTAATATAGGCGGCGGGATAGAGAGAATCGAGATAAAGGATAAGAAAAGACTTAATATGGTGCTTGTGGATAATGCCATATACCAGGCAGGGATCCTCGCTATCGATGGCAAAGGGCCATTAGCAGGCTTATCATCACAACCCTTTGCAATAAAAGAAGATAAGGAGTCTTTCTATTATGAACAACATAACCTTGTAATAGAAAAAACAATAAGGCCTTTAACTAATAGATACGGTCTTAATGCGTCCATAAGAATAACAAATAATGCTGGATTTATACAGAAGCTATCCTTTGATATCACAACCGCGTCTAATATTTCAAAGAAAGAGAGATATGAATCAAGATATATTGCTGCGGATGTCTTGTATAAGGACGGTAAACTCAAAAAGATAGCAGGTAGTAACTTTAAGAAACACAAGAGGTTATATAGTAACAACATAGAGTGGCTAGCCCTAAAAAATAAATATTATTCCATTATAGCAAAGCCGGAGTTTAGACCCGCAGGTGTTTTTTCAAAGGACATAGAAACCAGGCCGGTTATCGGATTTATTGTAGATAACGAAAACATACTCCCAGGGGAAACAAAGATATATAATATTCTTTTATATGCAGGCCCTACAGAATTAAAGGAGCTGGAGGCCGTTGACAGGACATTCGGTAAGGCATTGAATTTTGGCATATTTACGAGCATATGCCTTGTCCTCTTGAGTGTCTTGAAATTTTTCTATGCAGTATTACATAATTATGGTTTAGCAGTTCTTTTATTGACATGCTGCATCAGCCTTCTTTTATTCCCCCTGTCGTTCAAGAGTTTGAAATCCATGAGAAGGATGCAAGAGGTACAGCCTCATATAGAAAGGATACGCGCCCAACACAAAGACAACCCCGGTAAGTTAAACAAGGAAATCATGGAGATATACCGGCGATATAATGTAAATCCTATGGGTGGCTGTTTTCCAATGTTGATACAGATGCCTATATTTATTGCACTCTATCAAACCCTTATGCGTTCGGTTGAATTAAAAGGCGCCGGTTTTTTGTGGATCAAGGATCTATCTATGCCAGACGCTGCTTTTCATCTCCCAGTCACCCTGCCTTTTCTAGGAAACACGATAAATCTATTGCCAATCTTGATGATAGGTGCTATGATAATACAACAAAGGTTGTCTCAGGTTAGGACAGCCGGTGCCCAGACAGATCAGCAGAAGATGATGACTACTATTATGCCTATTGTGTTCGGATTTATTTTTTATTCATTGCCATCAGGGCTTGTTTTATATTGGCTTACTAATACCTTATTAACAAGCTCATTGCAATATTTTTTCTTAAGAAAAGCATAGTTATACCATGAGGGACACTATTCGTAACAAACGGAAACCAGAAGAGATAGAAGTAGAGGCTAAAACAGCCCCAGAGGCAATAAAAATAGCCTTGGTCAAACTGGGAGTTCAAAGTTCAGAGGTGGATATTAAGATCCTGCGCGAAGAAAATAAAGGGCTGTTCAGAATGAAAGGCTCCACATTAGCTAAGGTCAGAGTAACAAAGAGGTTACAAAAATAATGATACGGTTATGATATGGTTAATGAGCAGATAATTTATAGAGCAAAGCAAACATAAATTATTCGGTCAAAGGCCGTCTGCGAAATAACCCTCGACATTGTGCCCATTGAATTCACGGACAAAATGTCAAGGGTCAAATTCAGTCAAATCGCTTCCTAAAATCTAAGATTTTCGTAAGTGATGGCTTCATTTGATGGGTAAAATAATCGCTATCTGTAATCAAAAAGGAGGAGTAGGGAAGACCACTACATCAATAAATCTAGGCTATTATCTTGCTCATAACGGCAAGAAGGTTTTGTTGGTTGATTTTGACCCTCAGGCCAATGCAACAAGCGGATTAGGTGTGAATAGGACCAAGATGTACCAAAATATATATGATGTTCTAATCAATAATTATCCCCCCGCAAATACTATGATTAATCTCTGTATCCCTAAATTTAAACTAATACCATCCAGTATCAATCTTACAGGAGCTGAGATAGAGCTGATCAATCTATTGAACAGGGAATATAGACTAAAAAAAGCCTTGAGCGAGATAGCAAGAGAGTATGATTTTATTCTTATTGATTCTCCGCCGTCATTGGGACTCTTGACGATCAATGCATTAACAGCAGCCACCTCAGTGCTTATACCAATCCAATGCGAATATTATGCCCTGGAAGGTTTAAGCAGGCTTTTAGATACTATTAATCTGGTAAAGGAAAATCTTAATACAGAGTTGAAGATAGAGGGGGTCTTATTAACAATGGCTGATTACAGAACTAATCTGACCTCTGAGGTAATAGATGAGACCAGGCAATATTTCAAAGATAAGGTTTTTAAGACTGTAATCCCCAGAAGCATTAGATTAAGTGAAGCCCCGGGGTTTGGAAAACCGATCCATCTCTATGATAAGCATTCGATTGGGGCAAAGATGTATTCGTGCCTGGCCAGCGAGATCTTAGGTGAATCTGTAAGTGAGGACATAAATTGTGGTGCTGTGGATAAGGAAACGGCGACATAATTGATATGTCCTAACTTATCCCCACACCAATTGGAAGTCTGCATGGATAATCCCAATTGGTGTGGGGGTTTAATTCGCGCAACAATTTACATTCACAATCTTCCGTAAATTGTGTGCTCATTATAAGGAGAACAAGGATGGAGAAGAGAGTACTCGGAAGGGGTTTAGAGGCGTTAATACCTGAAAAGACAGCCAGAGACAAGGTTCAGATCTTAGAATCAAAGATTCAACAAGGTATCTCTAGTATACCAACGGATAAAATAAAGGCAAATAAATATCAGCCAAGAGAAACCTTTAACCAAGAGTCGCTTAGAGAGCTTGCTGATTCAATAAAGGAAAAGGGCTTTATCCAACCACTGATAGTCAGGGCCAATAAGGGAGAATATGAGTTAATAGCAGGAGAACGCAGATTAAAGGCAGCAAAGATATTGCAGTTAAAAGAAGTGCCGGCCATAATAAAAGATGCATCAGATATTGATGCTCTGGAGCTTTCAATAATTGAGAATATACAACGTGAGAATCTCAATCCAATGGACCAGGCAAAGGCATACAAGAGACTCTTGGATGAGTTTAACATGACTCAAGAGGACGTATCTGAGACTATTGGCAAAGACAGGGCAACTATAGCGAATATACTGAGATTATTAAGGTTGCCGCGTAAGATTCAGGAATATGTTTCACGTGGAACAATTTCAATGGGGCATGCCCGAGCCATGTTAAGTCTATCAAATGACACAGAACAAACGAAGTTATGTAACAGGATTATAAAAAATGACCTATCTGTACGAGATACAGAGAGATATGTAAAAAGACTCAGTCTTTATTCAAAGAAGAAAACAGTAGAAAAAGACCCTAATCTTATATCAATAGAAGAAATCTTAAGTGAGTTATTAGGGACCAAGGCAAGGATTATTAAGGGTAAGGCAGGGGGCAGGATAGAGATAGAATTCTATTCTGATAAAGATCTGGAAAGAGTTGTAACGCTTTTAAAATCAAAGCGTTAAGAGCTTGCGGAGGGCAAACTTCGTGAGTGAAAAATCTGAGATGATTCAACAAACGTTAGTCCTAATCAAACCGGATGGCCTCAAGAAATCGCTTACCGGAAATATCCTTACGCGGCTTTCAGAAACAAAGCTGGAAATAGTTGCCGCTAAAATAGTTAGGGTTACAAGGGCCCTTGCAGAGGAGCATTATAGATCCATGAAAGATAAACCCTTTTTTGAGGAGCTTATCCAATATCTTAAAGGTGAATTGCATGACAGGCGGAAGGTAATAGCAATGGTATACTGGGGGCCTGATGCAATACAGAAGGTCAGGCAATTGGCCGGGGCTACGAACCCGGAAGAGGCTGAGGCTACCAGCATACGTGGTTCGTTCGGCAGGATTACCACCAAAGGCCTTTATGAAAATGTGCTCCACGCCTCTACCGATGAGTCAGAGGCAGAACGTGAGATAAAGCTCTGGTTTGAGCCGGATGAAGTTATAGTAGATCTGTATCCTACAGAGACAAAGACTATTGAGAAAGAAAAAAGACAGGTTTGGGCGTAAGGAGTTACTCAAATATGATAAAGAGCATGACAGGTTTTGGGAAAGGCGAGACAAATAGCAGATTAGGCACTTTTGTAGTCGAGATACGCACAGTAAACCACAGATTTTTTGATATATCCCAAAGGATCCCCAATAGTATCAACCAGCTCGAAGACAGGGTTAAGCATCTCGTGCATAGCTATATAAAACGTGGAAAGGTGAATCTGTCATTATCGCATAAGAAAGGCAAGAGGGATTTTAAAGCTGTCAAGCTGGATGAAGAAGCAGTAGCTAAATATTATAACTTGCTGGAGAAGGTAAGAAAAAGATTCAAGATCAGTGATGATATAAGGTTATCCCACATCCTGTCTTTCCCGGATATACTTATTCAAGAGCAGACGGAGTACGATCCAGCTGTGCTTTGGCCTATTATTGAGAAGGCCGTAAAAAGAGCATCCATAGATTGCGATAAGATGAGGCAAAAAGAAGGCATTGCCATCTCCAGGGATCTCATCAAGAGGATAAATGAAATATCTAAGGCCATAGACAAGATCTCAAGCCTCGCACCAGGCCTTGTTACCGACTACAAACGCAGGCTCGATACAAGGATTAGAGACATTATAAAACAAGGCGGTTACAGATTGGACAGGGGTAGATTAGAGACAGAGCTTGCTATATTTGCCAGGCAGTGCGATATTACAGAAGAGCTTATTCGAGCTAAAAGCCATATAGCAGCTTTAAGAAAGGCATTTAATTCTTCCGGAGAAACAGGAAGGAGATTGGACTTTATCCTGCAGGAACTGCAGAGGGAAATAAATACCCTTGGCTCAAAGGCAGGAAGCATAATTATCTCCAGGCAGGTTGTCGGGGTAAAAAGCGAGATCGAAAAGATACGTGAGCAGGTGCAAAACGTAGAGTAGAAGAAGTTATCAAGGATAAGCAAATGAAACGAAACGGCATATTATTTATCATCTCAGCCCCATCAGGTTCAGGTAAAACAACGCTGTGCAATAAGCTGGTGCATTCTTTAACTGGCTTAAGCCGTTCTATTTCTATGACCACAAGGCCTCCGCGCAACGGAGAAAGGGATGGCACGGATTATATTTTTATAGAGAAGGAAGAATTTATAAAGCGCCAGAAGAAGAACGAATTCCTGGAATCTGCAAAGGTTTTCGGAGAATATTACGGCACCCCTAAAAGATACGTGAAACACCTTCTTAAAAAAGGCCAGGATGTCCTTTTGAGTATAGACGTACAGGGTGCGATGAAGATAAAAAAGCTGAAGGCGAAAAGCGTTTATATATTTATTCTGCCTCAATCTATGTCCCAACTAAGAGAGAGATTAATGCACCGTTCGACAGATTCTAAAAAGGAGATAGCAAAAAGGCTTAGTATCGCAAAGAAAGAATTGTCATATCTGCCAAGATATGATTATGTTGTTATCAATAATATCTTAGAATCAGCGCTTGAAAACCTGAGATCCATAGTTATAGCCGAAAGATGTAGAATGCTGTAACTATAATAACTACAAGGAGTTATAAATGTCATATATCCCGCGCGAGGAGATTTTCAGAGATGGAGACAGTCTGTATAAGGTTACGCTTATAGCAGCAAGAAGGGCAATAGAGCTGAGTAACGGGGCTAAAAGGTTGATCGAAACGGATTCGAAGAAATTTTCAACGATTGCCCTGCAGGAGATAAGTCAGGGGAAGATAAGCTATAAAATTAAGGTGCAGGATTAGTGAAAGGTTAAAGGCCTAAGGTTTAAGGTAAACCTTAGGCCGGCTTTGCTATGAAGAAGCATATCATCGTCGGTGTTACTGGTAGTGTAGCCTGTTACAAGGCCCTTGATATTATAAGGGCCCTTCAAAGGATCGGTCTTTCCAGCGAGGTCATCCTGACAAAAGAGGCAGAGGAGTTTATAAGGCCGATACTCTTTCAGTCAATATCCGGCAATAAGGTCACAAGGTCGGACCTCTTTGACCGGCCAGAGGTCTGGGATATAGGGCATATTTCTTTAGCAGAGACGGCAAGCCTTATTCTTGTGGCGCCTGCCACAGCAAATATTATAGGCAAGGTCGCGCACGGCATATGCGACGACATGCTTACCTGCACCATATGTGCCACAAAGGCGCCGGTTTTATTTGCCCCCGCGATGAACGAGAATATGTATAAAAACAAAATTGTGCAGGAAAATATCCAGGCCCTTAAGAAGGCCGGTTACCATTTCACGGGTCCTGTAAAAGGAAGGCTAGCCCGCGGCTCAGAAGGTATCGGGCATATACAGGATGTAGCAACGATCATTAAAGAGCTTAGATATCTATTAACTTAACGGCACAAAGACAAGAAAATCGCCTTCTGCGATTTTCAGTGCTTAGACCTTGATAAATTAACAGCCAAGATCAAAAGAGATAAATA
>CAJVXD010000064.1 GCA_913009675.1 uncultured bacterium
CGACCACCGAGATCTACACTCTTTCCCTACACGACGCTCTTCCGATCTAGAAAATCAAAAGTTTGGCATCTTGCCGGAAAAGTCAGAAGGATTTATAAAAAGCCTGGCCTTGTTTGCTCATATAAAGGTAATGGGCCTTATGACTATGGGGCCGATGGGTGGCGTCCCTGAGGACAGTCGTCCATATTTTGCGGAGACAAAGAAGATATTTGATAAAATAAAAATAATGGATATACCAGGAGTAGAGATGAGATACCTTTCCATGGGTATGAGTAATTCCTATAAGATAGCAATTGAGGAAGGCGCAAATATCGTGAGGATAGGAAACAAGATATTCGGAGAGAGAAGGAGATAGCATTATGGATTATGATGTAATTATTATAGGAGGCGGGCCGGCAGGTCTTACTGCGGCAATATATGCCTCCAGGGCAAGGCTCAAGACTTTTCTGGTGGAGAGTTTTAGTACGCCAGGCCAGGCGGTTATTACAGACTCTATAGAAAACTATCCTGGATTTCCGGATGGGATTAATGGTTTTGAATTGGTGGAGAGATTTAAAAAACAGGCAGGGAAATTTGGCACAGAGTTTACCGCGGGAAATATAGGATCGGTAAAGACATATAAGGGGAAAGAGTACCCTGGATGGGCTGTAGAAACAGCAGATAAAAATTATACTTCTCTCTCTTTGATTATTGCGTCCGGCACGAGCCCCAGAAAGTTGGGCATACCGGGTGAAAAGGAATTGGCAGGCAGAGGCGTTTCGTATTGTGCCACATGCGATGGGGCCCTTTATAAAGACAAGGAGGTAGCAGTAATAGGGGGGGGAGATACTGCCATAGAAGAGGCGATCTTTTTGACCAGATTTGTTAAAAGGGTAATACTAGTGCACAGGAGGGAACGTTTACGCGCAACAAAGATTTTACAGGAAAGGGCATTCTCAAATAAAAAGATGGAATTTGTATGGGATTCGCAGCTTATTGGAATCAATGGAAAAGATAAGGTAAATTCGGTCAAGTTAAAGAATAAAAAGACAGGCGAAGAAAAAGAGATTGCCTGCGACGGAGTTTTTATGTTTATAGGTTATACACCTAATACAGATTTTGTTAAGGGATTGGTGAGATTAGACGATAAGGGTTATATCATTACGGATGGCAATATGAAGACATCAAGCCCGGGCATATTTGCATGCGGGGACTGCAGGCAAAAATTATTGCGTCAGGTAGTTACTGCATGCGGCAATGGCGCAACAGCTGGTTTTTCTGCACAAGCGTACGTTGAGGAACTGAAAGGAATAGCGTATAAATGAAGGATATCTTTGAATAGGCCGGAGCTTTAACAACAATTATTTTTTCTTTCTTGTTGATATAGGGTAGGGGGGTATGGTATACTTGACCTTGCAAGGAGGAATCTGATATGTCAAAGACTACGCATAAAGAACAATTAGTTTTTCTAAAGAGAATAGAGGGACAGATACGCGGTATTCAAAAGATGGTAGAGGATGAGAGATATTGTGTGGATATAATTACGCAGCTTCACTCTGTTGTGGGGGCCATCCTTGGCGTGGAAGACAGGATTTTTAGAAACCATCTCGAAGGGTGCGTTGTGCAGGCCTTAAAAGGCAAGTCTGCCTTAGAAAAGCAGAAAAAGATAAACGAGGTCTTAGATTTAATAAAAAAATTCCGGAGGAATTCATAAAATGCATTCCGTAAGGACACCAATCAAATCGAAAACAAAACAGGGGAGTCTGAGAAAATCGTTTGAAGGCTATCGCCGCAAGGCTATTCTCTTGAGATGGGGACGGTTGATAGTATTAATACTGAGTATAGTGCTTTTATCTAATCAACCGGTTCTCTATTCTCAAAATGAAAAAAAGGAAGGTACGCCGCCAAAAGGGCTATCTCAGAAAAAGGAAGTCTTTGTTGACCTTGACCGGCTAATCAAGGAAGCCAGAGAGCGCAACCCTTACCTGAAAGCGGCATACCGTGCCTATCTTGCTGCCGATGAACGTATTGCACAGTCAGTCTCTTTAGAGGACCCAAAGGCGTCCTTTGGTTACTTCTTTGAGAACGCAGAGACCAGGGTAGGGCCGCAGATTGCGAAATACGGCATCTCTCAAAAATTCCCTTTTTTCGGTAAACTCACATTAAAAGGCAGGATCGCCGAGCGGGACAGGGATATAGCCTACGAGCATTACAAGGCAGCAGTGAGAGAGGTTGTTAAAGAACTTAAGCATGCTTATTTTGATCTCTATTGGGTCAGAAAATCTATAAATATAACAAAGGAGGTAAAGACACTTTTAGAGACGTTAGAACAGGTAGCGGAAAGCAAGTACTCCACGGGTATCGCCTCACAGCAGGATGTCTTGAAGGCCCAGGTAGAGATATCTAAACTTATGGATAAACTCCTCGTTCTGGGACAGCAGGAGGTTACTTTGACGGAAAAACTTAATACCTTATTAAATAGGCCCGTGGAGAGTCCTATAGCTCAAATCAAGGATTTTGGGCTTACCAAATTTGACTATAGCCTTGAAAAACTTTTCGGATTAGCTAAAAGGGAACGTCAGGAATTAAAGGCGTTGTCTTTCAATATTAAAAAATATAAGGCTATACATTCGCTGAAAAAAAAGGATTGGTTCCCTGATTTTACATTGGGTGTTGATTTTATAGATGTAGGGTCAGGACACACTAGTATGTATAATGACGGCCAGGACGCATGGATGGCAACCGCAAAGATTAACCTTCCTATATGGAGAAAGAGGATAGGCTCGGGCATTAAAGAGGCGGAGGATAGATTAGAGGCGAGCCAACAGAGTTATCAAAATATGGAGAACCAGGTATTGTTCCAGATAAAGGATTTTTATTTCAGGCTTACGACGGCAGGGAATTTGGTGAATTTGTATAAGACGGCATTGATCCCGCAGGCGGGAGAGTCTTTTAAGGCTGCTATGGCCAGTTATGAAACAGGTAAGACGGATTTTTTAAATATCATAGATTCGGAGAGGGTATTATTAAACTTTAAAATCGCATATTTTAAGTCCGTTAGTGACTATGAGAAGGCAATAGCAGATTTAGAGCGGGCTGTGGGGCAGGGACTTAGTGATCCAGGAAAAGGCAGTAAATAATGGCAGGATTGGCAGTACCCTTAGCCGCACCATCTTATGGCGCCTGATTTAAATATAATTTTAGAATGGGAGACGGAGAATGAAAAATAAAAAATTGGTTATCGTAATATCTTTCATTGTTGGGTTAGGGTTAGTTGCATTGATTTCTTCTAAGTTTGTAACTAAACGCGCTCGGTCCGGGGCATCTCCCGGGGGAAAAGGTAAAAAGATCCTTTATTACCGTGCGCCTATGAACCCTACCTATATCTCGGATAAACCCGGCAAGTCCCCGATGGGTATGGACCTTATACCTGTATATGAAGGCCAGGGAACGACAGGCAGCGGTATGGTAAGGATAAATCCGGTTACTGTCCAGAATATAGGCGTGCGGTCAGAATTGGTAGAAAGGCGTACCCTGACCAGGGATATCAGGACCGTGGGCAGGATTGATTACGATGAGAGGAGGATTGTCTATGCGAATACTAAAATCGGCGGATGGATTGAAAAGCTTTATGTAAATTATACAGGACAGAACGTAGAGAAAGGCGAGAGGCTCCTGGAGATATATAGCCCTGAACTCGTTGCGACGCAGGAAGAATATCTTTTGGCCCTGGAATATAATGAAAGACTAAAACAAAGTAAGTTTGGAGAGGTAAGTAATAGAGCCAGTTCTCTGCTTGAGTCTTCCAAAAAGAGGTTACAATATTGGGATATCAGCGAGGCGCAGATAGAAGATTTAGAGAAGACCCATCGGATTAAAAAGACCCTTACTATTTATTCGCCCGCTAAAGGGATAGTGGTACATAAAAATGCCCTTGAGGGCAAATATACTAAACCGGGCGAGAATCTTTATAAGATAGCTGATATTTCGAAAATCTGGGTTTATGCGGATATATATGAATACGAGGTGCCGTGGGTGAAGGTGGGGCAGGAAGCAGAGATGTCTTTAGCCTATCTGCCTGGAAAGGTATTTAGAGGGCGGATTACATATTTATACCCCTATCTGGAGACCAAAACCAGGACTGTTAAAGGACGTATAGAGTTTGATAACCCCGATCAGGAATTGAAGCCGGATATGTACGCAAATGTTACGATACACACTGAACCAAGAGAAAATACGTTAGCCGTACCGAAAGAGGCTGTTATTCATTCCGGAGAAAGGGATGTGATTATCGTAGATAAAGGTAATGGTTTTTTTGATCCCAGGGATGTTAAGTTAGGGCTCGAGTCCAAGGATTACTACGAGGTCTTAAGCGGAGTAAAAGAAGGAGAAAGGGTGGTAATCTCATCCCAGTTCCTGATAGATTCCGAAAGCAGGTTAAAAGAGGCAATATCCAAGATGTTAGAGCTAAAAAAGCCAAACTCCTCCAACGAAAAAACCTCTTCCCCTCAAAGAGGGACGAATATAAAAGACTCTACCCGAAAGCTTATGGATGAAGTCTGGAAGTATTATTTTAATATTAGAAAAAGCCTGGCGGATGACTCGCTGCTCAATATAAAACAAGATGCCAATTTTATCCAAAAGGATATGGACGAGATTTTAAACAGTGATGCCTCAGCAGAAATGAAAGTACTGGCAAAGGATATATTAAAACAGGCAGGTGCCTTAGATTCACGGGATATAGTCCGGTTGAGAGAGGCCTTCACGGACATAAGTAATTCTATGATTAGATATATGAAGGAGTTCGACAGGAAAGATTCCAAGGCCAAGGGGTATACATTGTTCTTCTGCAGCATGGAAAAAAAGTTTTGGGTTCAGGGTAATAAGAAAATAGGAAATCCTTATCTGGGTGAATCTATGTCTGGTTGCGGCGCATCAGAAGATTATTGAGAAGGCAGGATATCGAATGTTCGATAAACTCATAGAGCTTTCCGTAAAAAATAGATTCATAGTTTTGATAATCGTGGCTATCCTTGCAGTGTGGGGGATAAATGCGATGTTAAACATGCCTATGGACGCCATCCCGGATCTAAGCGATGTTCAGGTAATAATCTTTACGGAGTATCCGGGCCAGGCGCCCCAGGTAGTAGAGGACCAGATTACGTATCCTCTGGCCACAGTTATGCTTTCTGTCCCATATGCCAAGGTAGTGAGGGGTTATTCCTTCTTTGGTTTCTCATTTGTTTACATTATATTTAAGGACGGGACAGATATGTACTGGGCAAGAAGCAGGGTCCTTGAGTATCTGAGTTTTGTTTCCGGCAAACTTCCTGAAGGAGTTACACCTACCCTCGGTCCGGATGCAACAGGTGTGGGTTGGGTTTATGAGTACGCCTTAAAATCCAAAAATCACGACCTGTCAGAATTGCGGACTATCCAGGACTGGTATCTGAGATATGAATTGGCGAGCGTGCCCGGCGTGTCTGAGGTAGCAAGTATCGGTGGATTTGTAAAACAATATCAAATAGATATAGACCCTAATAAACTCCTGGCCTACAACATCCCCCTGAATAAGGTAAGTATGGCTATTCGTCGCTCCAACAATGATGTAGGTGGCCGGGTAGTTGAGATGGCTGAAACAGAGTATATGGTAAGGGGGTTAGGTTATATAAAGTCTCTCGATGATATCAGGGATATTGCGGTCGGAGTAGATAAGAATGGCACACCTATTTTAGTGAAAGACATAGCCAATGTGCACTTAGGTCCTGAGATGAGGCGCGGACTCGCTGAGATGGACGGCGAGGGTGAGGTGGTAGGCGGGATTGTGGTAATGCGTTACGGAGAGAATGCCCTGAAGGTAATAGAAAATGTAAAGAAAAAATTGGAGTCCCTTAAGAAGGGGCTTCCTAAGGGCGTTGAGATTGAGACTGTATATGATAGGTCTAAGCTTATAGGAAGGTCAATAAATACCTTGAGGAATACCTTAATTATTGAGATGATTATCGTGACCTTAGTCTGTATGATATTTCTTTTACATTTCAGGAGTGCGTTTGTAGCAGTGTTTACCTTACCTCTAGGAATTCTGATATCCTTTATTATAATGCACATAAAAGGCATAAATGCCAATATTATGTCTTTAGGGGGTATTGCCATCGCCATTGGGGTAATGGTAGATGCTGCGGTTGTGCTTTTAGAGAATTTCCATAAACATCTGCAGAAGGAAGGAGAACATGCTGACCACTGGGGCCTTGTTATTGAATCATGCAGAGAGGTTGGGCCTGCGCTTGCCTACGCGCTTTTAATAATTACAATTTCCTTCATTCCTATATTTGCCCTTCAGGCTCAAGAAGGGAGATTGTTTAAACCGCTGGGGTATACGTGGATATTTGCCCTTGGTGCATCCAGTCTTATCGCGGTAACAGTAATACCCATACTTATCGGTATATTTGTAAAGGGGAAGATAAGACCCGAAGAGGAAAATCCTGTGGTAAGGCGTGAGATCGCCATTTATAGGCCCTTGATGAATCTTGTATTGAAGCACAAGAAGAGGACAATTTTAATCGCTATAATAATTATGATTTTAACTATTATCCCGTATAAAAGATTGGGTTCGGAGTTTATGCCGCCCTTATATGAAGGTGACCTTTTGTATATGCCCACCACTTTGCCGGGTATATCCATAACCAAGGCAAGAGAATTGCTCCAGCAGACTGATAAGATTATAAAAACTTTTCCTGAAGTCCAGCGCGTCTTTGGAAAGATTGGCCGTGCGGAAACAGCGACTGACCCGGCTCCTTTGAGCATGATAGAGACCACGATTATGCTAAAACCTGAGAGTAAATGGCGCAAGGGGATGACAGTGAAGAAACTTATTCGACAACTAGATCAGTCTATTAAATTTCCTGGCGTAACAAACGCCTGGACCATGCCTATAAAGACGAGGGTAGATATGTTATCCACAGGGATAAAGACACCCGTAGGGATCAAGGTGATGGGAACAGACCTTAATATTTTGCAGGATCTCGGGAAGAGGATAGAGGCAGTTAT
>CAJVXD010000065.1 GCA_913009675.1 uncultured bacterium
CAAATTTAATTGCGGCCTCAGGTGTCAAGAGTCCTGCCCTTCCGCAGGCTCCTGCAGAGCACCCTGTCTGCACAACAAGGACATCATTTTTTATAAGATGCTTCACCATGTCAGCATGACACATGCCTGATTCATTCTTTGGATTGTCGCAGCCAACGACCCCTGCCACACCCCTTATCCTCCCGCTGATTATCGCATCATTAAGAGGCCTGTATGAGCCCCTGAACCTGCCGCCGAGATGGTAAAATATGTTTTCCGTTGTAAAACCAGCCACGATCTTCATCTTTTCCTTGGGGATATTCACCTTTGAACTATCGCGATTCTTATAATTCTCTATAGCGATCCTTATGATCTTCTTTGCGATATTGAGTGCGTCTTTTTCGTCGAATTCTATGTGCTCCATCCCTGCAAATCTTGCTTTTGGAGACGTGGAGATCAATTTTGTATGAAAGGTCTTGGCTATTGTCGGCAATGAAGGCATGATGCACTGCACATCCACGATCATTGACTCAACAGCACCTGTTAGTATCGCGAGTTCTTGCTGCAAAAAGTTTCCTGCCATTGAGACACCATGCCTCACCAAAACCTCTGCTGCCGTACAGCATATACCAGAAAGGTTTATGCCCTTAGCGCCGTATTGTTTAGCAAGTTCATTAAGTTCCTTGTCCTGACTGGCTGTAACTATCATGTCTGAAAGGGTCGGCTCATGACCGTGCAGCAAGATATTGACCTCGTCCTCTTTTAACACACCGAGGTTTACCTCTGCGCGAACAGGCTGCGGTGCCCCAAAAAGGATATCGCTTAATTCAGTTGCTATCATGGACCCGCCCCACCCATCAACAAGCGAGGTCCTTACAACACACTGAATAAGATGTTTGTATTCGTTATCGCACCCCATATGAGTGCGTGCCATTGCCCGCACTACCTCTATATCTATGCCTGTGGGATTGACATTCAATTTATTCCAGATATCCTGCTGTTTTCCGGGGGCCCTTTTAGTAAATGTCAGCCGGCCTTCCTGCTGTCCAAATTCGCTGAGGATAGCTGCGCCTAATTCTTCAGCTATCTTTAGATCACTCTTCCCATCGATCTTTAAACCAAACTCTACCGCAACCCTCTTTAACTTTTCAGGATCCTTTATGGAATAATCTTTTGCCCTCCCTCTTCCCAATTCCAACAGCGTCTTTGCCAGGTCACGGGCATGGTCTGAGTGAGATGCAGTCCCGGCTGCAGTATTACGCACCAGGTTCCGCGCAGCGATAACGTCTGCGTCTGCGCCGCACGCACCTTGCTGCGCACCCTCCCCAAAAGGATCTATCCTGCATGGCCCGAGGTTACATATCCTGCAGCAAACCCCCAGCGTCCCGAATCCGCAGCGCGGCTCCTGGGCCATGAAGCGATCCCATAATGTAGGGGTGTCGTTCTCTTTGGCGATATCAATCAATTTATCATACACAGGATTACCTGTTGGCCCTGATGCCATCGTATACCTCCCCCAGGTCTTTAATGAACCGTGAATCCGGCGGCAACGTCCCTCTTGAATTTAAAAGCGCCTGATCCAGCCATAGAAATCCTTCCACTGTCATGTCTTTGATATTTTTCCCTATAAAATCCCTGTCTTCTTTTGACCTTATCTTATTTCCTATCACCTCTATCTTTTTTATCTTCAAATTGTCAGCCAGTCTTTTTATTTTTTTAGCAGTGTCGATGGATGTGTAGTTTGGCTCAACCACTATGATAAATTTATCGACTGATTGCGCTGTGCCCCTGCCCAGATGCTCTACCCCCGCCTCCATATCCAGGATTATAACCTCGTCCCTATTTATAAATATATGGCTCAGGAGCGCCTTTAAAAATGCACTCTCAGGGCAAACGCAGCCTGCGCCGCCCTTTTTCACAGTCCCCATCTCAATCAATCTAATCCTCCCTTTTTCCCTTGAGAACCTATCAGGGATATCGTCGACCTTTGGATTCAGCTTAAAAAACGCCCCTATCTCGCCAGTGCGTTCAGCTATTATCTTTTTCAATCCGGATATAGCAACGGGCCTTTCTGAATCAGAAAATCCCAATGTCGCTGCCAGGTTTGCGTCAGGGTCAGCATCTATTGCGATCACCTTCCCCCCCTGTTCACTGAAGATCAATGCCAGGCCTGCTGCAACAGATGTCTTGCCTGCCCCGCCCTTACCCGTTATTGCGATTTTCATTATTAATTCGCTTTCTTCCTCAACCTGTTTAATCCGTGTTTATCATAATCCTGCTGCGTCAAGGACCAGCGGGACCTTCTTATCCCAGCCAATAGGCATTATGTGGATGCCTTGGCATAGGGCCTTCAATCCTTTAATAAGCCTGGCTGCAATCTCTACTGATTTGCCGGCCCTGTCAGGCGTCTTTTCCATTTCTTCGATGAGATTGTCCGGTACAAAGACGCCGCTGACATTCTTGTTCATATATCTTGCCATGCCTGCAGATTTTAAAAGCACTATACCTGCCAGGATCGTAGTATTTAAATGCCTTGACGCATCCAGGAAATTTTTAAATACGGCCATGTCGTAAATCGCCTGTGTCTGGAAAAATTGCGCGCCTACGGCAATCTTTTTCTCCATCTTCATAATCTCGGGTTCTATCGGATCTGCCCCTGGATTTACGACTGCCCCTACGCAAAATTCCGGCACACCTTTTAGTTCCTTCCCTGCCATATCCTTTCCTGACTGCAGCGTCCTTATTGCCTCAAGTAACTGCACTGAATCCATATCAAAAACAGGCTTTGCCTGAGGGTGGTCACCCAACGCAGGATGATCCCCTGTTAAGGCCAGGACATTTTTTATCCCGAATACGGATGCCGATAATAAATCAGACTGTAAGGCCAACCTGTTCCTGTCCCTGCATGTAATCTGAAACACGGGTTCTATGCCTCGTTCTATCAGGAGCTTGCAAATGGCAAGAGAACCTACGCGCATCACTGAGCTCTGCAGGTCAGTAACATTTATGGCATCTACCCTATCCTTGATAAGCCCGGCGTTTTTGAGCATCTCTCCAACTTCAGTCCCCTTTGGCGGGCCTATCTCAGAGGTAACTATAAAACCGCCTGTTTTAATCTTGTCGCACAAAGACATGTCCTTCTCCTTAGTTAAACTCTCCGCTCTCCGCAGCAGCAACTTTACACTTGAAGCCAGGCTTTAAGTGTAAAGTTGCTGCTGAAGTTTGAAGGCCTCGACCAGATTCTTCATAAGCATTGCTACGGTAAGAGGGCCTACTCCTCCGGGGACAGGCGTAATATAACTCGCTCTCTCCTGTGCCTTTTCGAATTCAACATCACCAATAAGCCTGCCGTCTACTCTGTTTATTCCAACGTCAATTACAATGGCACCTTCTTTTATCCATTCGCCCTTAATAAGGCCTGCCCTGCCAACGGCAACTATCAATATCTCCGCCTTTTTTACAAACTCCGGCAGGCTGCCTCTTTCACCTGTTGCAATATGACAGACCGTGGTTGTTACAAACTTGTTCAATAGCAATAAGGCCAGCGGTTTTCCAACTATCTCACTATGACCGACGATAACCGCTTCCTTCCCGTAAAGATCGAGCGAATCTATCGAATTCAAAAGTTCCATACAAGCCGCTGCTGTACACGGCAGCACCTTTGCATTGCCAAAAACGATCTCGCCCATGTTTTGAGGATGCATTGCTTCTATGTCCTTCAATGGGGAGATGTATCGTGAGATAAACCCTGCCTCTATTTGCGGAGGCAACGGCATCTGCACCATAATCCCGTTAACCGTCCTGTCTTTATTGAGTTTATCGATTGCCTCTATTAAGGCCTGCCGGGGAGAACCCTCGTCTAATCTCTCAAGCCGATATTCTATACCAAGACCCTCGGCATTCTTTTTCTGTGACCTTATATATACTGCCGAGGCCGGATTTTCGCCAACCTGTATACTGACCAATTTCGGAGATACATTATACCTGGCCCTTAGACTCTCCACGCCGCTTTTTATCCCGGCTTTTATATCCGCGGCCAGTAACTTGCCCTCCAATAATCTCGCACTCATTCTCCCTCCATTCGCTTTTTGCTTTGAGATATAACGTCTTTATATAATCCGGCTGTCTCCCCCTTTAATGCCTTAAGGACCGGCCTTTCCCCTGAGACAAAAACCTCATCATCTATCCCCTTGAGATTTATTTCGGCATTAAACACACCGGAATTAAACGCCGCATTCAGGAGTTCAGCGCCACAGCCTACGTCTGTTATTAAATTAACGCTGCCTTTATCGGCAAGTACTAAACCGGGCCTCATCCCGTCGCGGGATAACTCGCAGATATTTAAAGAAACATAATAACCCTTTTTTAAGGCCTTATCAATGACTTTTTTGTCTCTTGTTTTAAATGCGTTTCGTATAGCAGCATATACCTCTACGTCCCGGTCAATCAGCTCAGAAAACCTGCCTCGTATATTCTCTAAATAGATTAGATTCTCCTGGGCCTCATCAGCAAACTCCTTATATCTTTCGTTTCCGATAGTAAAATTACACACCATCTCTAATAGCGCCGTACCCACCGCCCCGGAAAGCGCAGCCGCACTTCCCCCGCCTGGCGTAGACTGCCGCGCTGCCAGATCATCGATATATTGCTTTATAGGCTCGAGTATATACATTCTTGTGTGTGTCACGAAAGCGTGAAGTTATTTTAAAAAAGCCCGACTACCCTGCCGTCCTGCTCAATATCTACCTTTGTGCCGGCTGGGACAGATGGCAGGCCCGGCATAGTGCGTATCCTGCCGCATATAGGATACAAAAACCCGGCTCCTGCCGAGATCCTTATATCCTCTATAGGCAGGATAAAATCACGCGGCCTGCCTTTTAGGCTGGGGTCATGCGAAAGTGATAGATGCGTCTTTGCCATGTTTATCGGGAGTTTACCATAGCCGAGCTTGGTATAATAATCTATCTTTTTCTCGGTCTTATCCGAATATTCAACAGACCTGGCCCCATAGATCTTTGTCGCAATTGTCTCTATCTTCTCTCTTATCGGCATATCCAATGGATACAGGAATTTAAAATTTTGTTTTTCTTCGCACATCTTCAAGACCGCCCCTGCAAGTTCCCTGCCGCCCTCCCCGCCTTTTTCCCAGACCTCGCTTACGATAACATCCTTAGCGCCTGAACCTTTAGCCAGCTCCTTTATCAGATTTATTTCCTCTTCTATGTCATACGCAAACCTGTTTATCGCTACCACGACCGGCAGGCCAAATGATTTTATATTCTCGATATGTTTTGTTAAATTCTCTCCTCCTTTTTTCACGGCGTCGATATTTTTCTTTTTTACGACCTCCATGTCCAGGGGCCTCCCGGGTATTGCCTGGAAACCGCCTCCGTGCATCTTTAATGCCTTTACGGTGCACACCAGCACTATCCCGTCCGGGGGCTTGAGCGCCTTAGCCCTGCATTTTATATCCAGGAGCTTTTCCATCCCGCAGTCAGCGCCGAAACCGCTCTCGGTTACGACATAGTCTGCGAGCCTCAATGCAATCATATCAGCCAAAACAGAATTATTCCCGTGTGCAATATTTGCAAAAGGCCCTGCATGCATGATACAAGGGGTGTTTTCTGTTGTCTGAATCAAATTAGGCTTTAGCGCATCCTTTAAAAGTACAGTCATTGCCCCTGCGCACTTTAGATCCTCGGCTGTAACAGGCGCGCCATCACACGTTGAAGCAACAAACATCCTTCCAAGCCTTTTTCTCAGGTCTGACAAGTCTTCTGCAAGGGCGAGTATTGCCATGACCTCACTGGCAGCTGTTATATCAAAACCCGTGTCCCTGGGTATACCATTTTCCGGCCCACCCAGTCCGATCCTAATCTGGCGTAATGCCCTATCGCTTATATCTAGGACACGGCGGACAACAATAGAGTCCGGATCTATTTTAAGTTTATTCCCCTTTAATAAATGATTGTCAACGAATGCCGCCAGGAGATTATTTGCGGCGCCTACCGCATGGATATCACCTGTAAAGTGCAGATTTATCTCTTCCATCGGCAGGACCTGCGAATAGCCTCCGCCTGCCGCGCCGCCCTTTATCCCAAAAACAGGCCCCATTGAAGGCTCCCTTAAGGTGGTAATAACCCTTTTGCCTAACCTTGCCAGGCCAAGACTAAGCCCGATAGTAGTTACTGTCTTACCTTCTCCCAACGGGGTTGGCGTAACAGCCGTAACATCGATATATCTTCCGAGCGGCCTATCCTTCAGGCGCTCTAAGATAGAGAGGGATATCTTGGCCTTGTATTTTCCGTATAATTCCAGCTCATCCTCTTTTATCCCTATCTGGCGGGCAATTTCAATGATGGGTTTTAGTTTTGCGGATTGTGCTATCTCGATATCACTGGGGACTTTTTTCAATATTCACCTCTCTTATACCTTAATTACTTATCTATGAGAATCGGTAATAAATCTGCCGGCTCCATGTTTATCAATATCTATAGCGGCTGTTTAAATCAAAGGCATCCTTGATGAGATTTATATCCGGCTTAGCGCTATCTACCTCTCTGATGCATACCGCATCAAATCTACAATCCTTCTCTTCCAATCTGAACCTTTTTATATACGATAAGGCTGCCTTTGCAATCCGGTGCTGTTTCTTTCTATTAATCGTATATTCAGGTAAACCAAACCTTTCGCTGTTAATAGAGCGTACTTCTATAAATACGATGCAGCCATTATCATTACCTATTATATCTATTTCACCCATCCTTGTCTTGTAATTTTTCGTAAGTATTTTATACCCATGCCTCTTCAGATAAGAAAGCGCCAGGCCTTCCCCTCTCTTTCCTGTAGAAATCCGCTCAAGGTTCATCCCTGTCTCATCGGTGCAAAACTCTTTCTATGTATACGGCAAGGCCCGTATCTATGGATCGCATCAAAATGAAATCTCGTGCCGTATCCTTTATGTCTCAGAAACCCAT
>CAJVXD010000066.1 GCA_913009675.1 uncultured bacterium
GGTCCGCAGCATATTGCCGACGACTATTTGGCCGCACCGCTGCCGATGGATCGTCAAGACGCTCTGGTGCCGCAAGGCCCCGGTATCGGCTGCGAGATGGACGAAGACAAGATCGCCGCAATGGCGCTCGATCTCTCGCCATAACAACACCCCGGGTCCGCGGCAACGAAGTCCCGCTCAACGCCGTCTTGGGTGTTTCGTTTTGCGGTGGCCAGGCCCGCTTTGGCGCTAAAATCTCAGCAGAACCACCACGCCGTAAACGGCCATAAACACCGTCAGGGAAAAGTTATAAGATAGGTTACTGGCGCGGATGAATATCTGGTTCCCGACGACCAGATAGACCGCCGCCGAGAGTGCCGCCACAGGCAGATTGGCGACCAGGATATCGTGCTGCCCCATGACGGTCGCTAGAATCAGCATCTGGATAACGCTGAACGCCAGATAATAATGCGCGACCGTGTACCGGATGGCGTCCTTCTCGGAGAGGAGCACGAATACGCCGTTCTCCAGTCTATCCTTCATCACATCGGCTGATTTTCTTAAAAGCGTCATATTTACATTCTTGATCTCGGCAATTACAACATCGTGCCCTTTTATCCTCAGGCGGTTCTTCAAGAGGGGGACTACGTTTGATTGAGCATTTTTAATGCTGAAACCCTCAAGGCCTTTTTCTATCGCCCTGAACTCTGCTGAGATGTCCTCTATCTTTTTAAGTATACCTGCGGGGACGGTCTTTAGCTCATCTGCTATCTGTCTTATCATCTCCCTTTCTTCTTTTATCTTTTTCTTAGCCGCCTCACCGGTAACCGCCTCAATCCTCCTTACGCCGCTCGCGATAGAAGACTCTGAAACAATCTTAAATATCCCTATCTCCCCTATCTCTTTGACATGCGTACCGCCGCACAATTCCCTGCTATAATCACCTATTGAAACCATCCTGACCTGATCCGAATATTTCTCTCCGAAGAGCGCTATCGCCCCTTGCTCCTTGGCCTCTTTTAGCGCAAGTTGCCTGATAGATACGGGGGTGTGTCGTTTTATATTCGTGTTTACAAGTCCCTCTACCCTTTGGATCTCATCCTTAGTGAGGGCCTTAAAATGGCTGAAATCAAACCTCAACCGATCAGATGCGACTAAGGAACCTGCCTGTTTTACGTGTTGGCCCAGGACCTGTCTTAATGCACTGTGCAAAAGGTGGGTTGCGGTATGATTCTTCTTTATCTCTTCCCTGCGCCCTATATCTACCTTTGCTATAACATTATCGCCTTCATTTAATGTCCCTTTTTTTATCCTTGCCTCATGCTGGACCCTCCCGGCAATATCCACCGCATTAACAACATCTGCCACGATCCCATTGTCCTTGATAAGCCACCCCGTATCTCCCACCTGGCCGCCTTTTTCTCCATAAAAATTGGTCTCCTTCAAAAAGATGCGGTAACTGCCTCTCTTTTTCATATCTCCCGGGGCAACCAGCCGAGTCACCATGGTAGTTATCTCTTCTTTATCCTCTATAAAAGGGGCCGGGTCAGGCAATCTTATCTTCATATCCCCTTCAAGCGCAAATATAGAATCTCTTATCTTGCTTTTTTGCCTTGATTTGACCCGCTGACCATCCATGCATTTCTTGAAGGCCTCTGTGTCTATACTTATATTGTTTTCCCTTGCAATCTCCTGGCTCAGCTCCAGAGGAAAACCATAGGTATCGTACAACCTAAACACAGCCTCCCCCCTAATGACACCGGAAGGCCTGGAGTCCTCGATAATCTCGTTTAACCTTTGGAGCCCGTCCTGAATCGTATCTTTAAATCTATTCTCTTCGGAAAGCACAACCTGCGCGATATCCTCCCTTTGCCGGGTTAGTTCGGGATAGACCTTCTTCATCACTCTCGCCACTGCAGGTACTATCTTGTATAAAAACGGCCCTTCTATGCCCATGGACCTTCCGTACCAAAAGGCCTTTCTTATCAACTTGCGTATAACGTATCCCCTCTCTTCATTAGACGGGAGAACACCGTCCCCTACAGCAAATGTTACAGCCCTTATATGATCGGCTACTGCGTTTATCTCTTTCGTATGTTCGGTAAGGCCCGGTTTTAAAAAACCCCTTATCGCATCTATGATAGGCCTAAAAGAATCTATCTCAAAGTTTGTTCCCTTCCCCTGCATGACCCTGGCAATCCTTTCAAGCCCCATACCTGTATCAATGTTTTTATTCGGGAGAGGTTCGAGTCTTCCTTTATCCCTTCTGTCAAATTGAGTAAATACAAGGTTCCAGACCTCCACACCGTCAGGCCCCCCGTAAAAGATCTCGGAACATGGACCGCACGGGCCATTAGGCCCTTTGCTCGGTGCGTTTGCCGGCCAGAAATTCTCACCTTCTCCGAGCCTCAGGATCCTGCCTTCGGGAAGCCTTATCGCGTCCCTCCAGATATCATATGCCTCCTTATCATCTTTGTATACGGAGACCCATAAGTCCGATCCCTGTAATCCCAGTTCTCGGGTAAGGAATTCCCATGCCCAGGCTATCGCCTCTTTCTTGAAATAATCACCGAAGGAAAAGTTTCCCAGCATCTCAAAAAAGCTATGATGATCAGGCGTCTCTCCTACCTTATCCAGATCACCTGTCCTGAGGCATTTCTGACAAGTTGCTGCCCTCTCGGGACCTTTGACCCTGCCCAGAAACTCCTCTTTAAACTGATTCATCCCTGCCCCTGTAAAAAGCAAGGTAGGGTCATTGGCAGGGACAAGTGAATCGCTGGGATAAATCCTGTGCCCGCGTCCCTCAAAAAATCTTAAGAATCGTTCTCGAATCTCGTCGGTTGTCATGTTCGTATTCTAGGGTCGACCTCGAAAAAACCTATCTTTCCTTGATAACTACATACCCCCTGTACGTCCCCACCAGCGCATCACCTGTTAATCCATCAATTACCTTCTTGTAATCCCTTATGTCCTTGAGGGGGGTTCTGTTTATCTCATAGATTACATCCCCTGGCCTTATGCCGGATTCTTCGGCGGGGCTCCCTGACTCTACACTTACAACAACCACACCTATCTCTGTCTTTAACTTAAAACGACTCGCTATATCAGGTGTAATATCCGAAACCTCTATGCCTCTCCAGAATTTAGAGGCCATTCTTTTGCCGGGCAGTTCCTTCTTTTTCTCAGGGATAGCAGCGACTTTTTGTTCCGGCCTTGCCCCTATCTCTATCTTCATGGAATAAGGTTTGTTGTTCCTTATAACCCCGAGGACAACCTTATCACCTATATCCTTTTTTAAAACCATCCTTATTAAATCCTGCGTGTTCCTTATGTTTTTTGAGGCGAAGGAAACAATTATATCCCCAGGGGACAGACCTGCCTTTTCAGCCGGACTTCCCTTCAGGATCCTGGAGATTAAAACGCCTTCCTTCTTTGACAACCCAAAATATGCCACTATATCAGAATCAACGTCCTGGATTATCACCCCTATCCAGCCATACAGGACCTTTCTTCCCTGCATTAAATCATCTATTATCTTCTTCGCTGTATTTATAGGGACTGCAAAACCTATACCTTCAGACCCTCCGCTCATAGTAAAGATAGCAACGTTTATGCCTATCACCTTTCCGTAGATATTGACCAGGGGGCCGCCGCTATTGCCCGGGTTTACAGCGGCATCTGTCTGTATTAGATCGGAATACTCTCTGACCCTTTTATTCGTCCTCGGAAGGCTCCTGTGTAAAGCGCTTACAACCCCTACGGTAACAGTGGGCTCCGGATTCTTCACCGCGAATCCAAAGGGATTTCCTATCGCTATTGCCCACTGGCCTATCTGCACATCATCCGAGTTGCCAAATATGACAAAGGGTAATTCGCCTTTTGGTTCTATCTTGACAACGGCCAGGTCAGAATAGAGATCCGAACCTGTCAAGCGGCCGGCAAACTCTCTTCCGTCAGGTAAGGTAACTGTAATCTTATCCGCATCGTGGATTACGTGTTCGTTTGTAAGTATGTAGCCCTCTTTATTTATGATAACGCCTGAACCCAACCCGATCTTTTTGAATTCCCTATCAGGTCCTGCTACAAAAAAATCATTGAAGAAATCGTTTTCAAATCGAGAAAAAGGATAATACCTGGTCTGATAACGTTCTATGTGCTCTGTGCTTATGCTGACAACGGCAGGCCCTACCTCTTTTGAAACCTCAACAAACGCATCCTGGAGAGAAATTGCCTCTTTTGACGGTCCCGCGTATGCACAAGACATATATCCCAGCGCAAAGACCGCTGTCAATACCGAAAGGTATCTTTGAAGCCTTGACATCTTTGTTGGTCCCCTTTTAATCTTTACACAAGGACTTCGCCAGCATAGATTCCCTGATCCTTTTCTCGATCTCATTGCTTAGCTTGGCGTTGTTTTTTAAAAACTCTCTGGCCGAGTCCCTGCCCTGGCCCAGTCTTTCACTGCCATACATCAACCATGACCCCGACTTTTCCAGAACCCCTGTCTCCACCCCCAGGTCCAGGATACTGCCAGAGCGCGAGATACCTTCGTCATATAAGATTTCAAACTCTGCCTTTCTAAAAGGTGGTGCTACCTTATTCTTTACAACCTTTGCCCTCACCCTTGTTCCTATCACGGTGTCCCCTGACTTTATATTAGTTATCCTCCTCAGATCAATCCTTACGGAAGAATAAAATTTCAACGCCCGTCCGCCTGTGGTGGTTTCAGGATTACCAAACATAACACCGATCTTCTCCCTTATCTGATTAATAAAAATAACACAGGTATTCGTCTTTGCAATAATCGCCGTCAACTTCCTGAGGGCCTGAGACATTAGCCTTGCCTGAAGCCCGATGTGCCTGTCACCCATGTCACCCTCTATCTCTGCCCTGGGCACCAGAGCTGCGACAGAATCTATCACAATAAGGTCGACTGCATTGCTCCTCACAAGCATCTCTACAATATCAAGGGCCTGCTCACCTGAATCCGGTTGAGATATCAAAAGGTCGTCAAGATTTACCTTTAATTTCTTCGCATAAGTGGGGTCAAGCGCGTGTTCGGCATCTATAAAGGCAGCCACGCCCCCCAGCCTCTGAACCTGAGAAATAATGCTTAGTGTCAGGGTGGTCTTCCCTCCTGCCTCAGGCCCAAATATCTCTACAACCCTGCCCCTTGGCACCCCGCCAACTCCCAGCGCAAGATCAAGAGACAATGCCCCTGTAGAAATGGCATCTACATCGACCTTTGTCTCTTGCCCGAGCTTCATGATGGCTCCCTTGCCGAATTGTTTCTCTATCTGTGTTAGTGCCATATCCAATGCCTTTTCTTTATCATTTTTAGATGCTAGTTTTTTTTCCTCTTTCTTTACCATTTTGCACCTCCTTGTTTTTGGTTTATTATATAATCCTAAGCCGTCAAAGTAAAGTAAATTATGGCATCACCTCCCCGAATGTTCTCCACAGCACTGTAGATATAGAGTCTACCCTGCCAAAGCCGCTTATAGGCAAAGCAAACCTTGCAGCTACACTTATAATTAGACACGGCTCATGAGCATTTTCTTTCAGCCCGTACCAAATTTTTTAAGATTCCCTCACAAATCACAGCGAATCTTTTTAATTATGCCCTATTTTTAATAATACGAGAATCCTTTAAATTTGGTACGGGGTTCAAAAAATATTGCTTCCATAGCTAACATTGGATATAATATATACTATGAAAATCTCTGCGCATGTAATCTGTATAGGAAATGAGATCCTCCTGGGACATATCAACAACACTAATGCGCAATATATATCAAAGAACCTATCCTCCATCGGCATTAAAGTAGAGAGACACCTATCTATCCCTGACGCCCCTGAGGTCATTATATCTTCAATAAAAAAATCATTGCGCGAGACAGATATCGTGCTTATCTCAGGAGGGTTGGGTCCTACTGTTGATGACATGACCCTTGAATCTATATCAAAGGCGCTCGAGAGAAGACCCTTCTTTAACACCAGGGTAGCAAGCCACATAAAGAAACATTTCAAAAAACGAAGATTAAAGATGCCGAAGAATAATCTGCGTCAGGCACTTGTGCCTGAAGGCGCAAAATATATATTAAACTCCATAGGGACAGCTCCGGGACTAATAATCCCCCTTAAAAACGAGGCCCCGGCTACAATCGGCCGAGGAGCCGTTTTGAAGACAGTAATCGCATTACCCGGGGTACCGTTTGAATTATATTCAATGTTCGAAAAAACCGTAATACCCTACATTCGGAAAACGTTCCATCCTGAGGAGGTAATCAAATCCCGCATAATAAAAATAACAGGCCTTGCAGAATCCAAAGTGAATGAAAAAATCGAGGATATCTTAAAGATAGCGGGGAATGTCCAGATGGGTATATATCCTCACCCCGAAGAGATCTCTGTAAAAATAACGGTTACTGAAAAAAATAATAAAAAGGCCCTATCTGTGATAAATGGGATAGAGGGAAAGATAAGGTCCCGCTTAAAAAACCATATATTTGGATATGACGATGAAACCCTGGAGGAGATTGTCGGCAGGGGCCTCATGAAAACAAAAAAAACATTATCCATCGCCGAATCCTGCACAGGCGGGCTTCTTGCAAACAGGATTACTGATGTAGCTGGAAGCTCATATTATTTTCCCATAGGAATGGTTACGTATAGCAATGAATCTAAAAATAAAATCCTGCATATCCCTTTAGATGTCATGAGAAAATATGGTGTGGTTTCAGGACCCGTCGCCGGCCTGATGGCAAAAAATGTGAGATTATTGTCAGGGACGGATATTGGCATCGGTATCAGCGGTATTGCCGGTCCGGGAGGCGGCACAAAGAAAAAACCTGTAGGGCTTGTATACATTGGGCTGTCTACAAAAAAGAGAACCACGTCTAAAGAATTCCGGTTTCTTGGTCAGCGGAACATAATAAAGTACAAGGCTACTCAGGCAGCATTGGATATG
>CAJVXD010000067.1 GCA_913009675.1 uncultured bacterium
TTCTCCGCGCCCTGCCTCTTGAGGTAAAGCAGGCGATTACCAGGGAAGAGGTGAATTTTTTTATGTCCAGCGGCGAGATTCCGGAATCCCTGTATAAAAAAATCAAGGATCATCAATCTCGCTAATGAGATCGGAAGAGCGTCGTGTAGGGAAAGAGTGTAGATCTCGGTGGTCGCCGTATCATTAAAAAAAAAAAAATATCAAGTGACGATTATTACAAATAATACCGCTAAAGAGGCGTTTTATAGTAATTTTATTACCAATCAGGAAATTCAAAAAGTTTTACATTCCTATATCTCAAAAAGTGCTTTTAACGTTTTTGAAATTCAGTTAAGCTCCTTGTTTTTTGATATTCTCAAACCTAATATTTTTTATGATAAAGATCCCCTTAAACCCCTATAAATGGTTCGAGAGTTTAAGCGATTCCATAGAGAGTTTATACAAACACTCGTTCAATAATAGCGCCTCATCTATACTCGAAAAAACAGTGGACGAGCTTTTAATTACGAATTTCACCCTTTGGGGCTATGAGGACAACGCAAGGCGCACCGACCTGCCCGACAAAGAGATAGCCGGCCTGAAAAGGAAGATAGACGGAGAAAACCAAAAAAGACACAATCTGATGGATAATATAGATGCCCTCTTTAGAGAAGACCTCGAAGAAAAACTCAAGACAATTGATAGATCCCTGCCTCTAAACTCAGAGACGCCTGCCAGTATATTGGACCGTCTGACGATTCTGGCGTTGAGGTCCTACCATCTTAAAAAAGAGACTGAAAGAAAAGATGCCGATAAATCACATATAGAAAGATGTTCCTGTATGTTAAAAGAGGTGAAGGAACGTTCGGAAGACCTTCTAAACTGCATAGAGCAATTGTTGATAGACTACTATACCTCCAAGAAAAAACTCAAGGCCTATCACCAGCACAAACTTTACAATGACCCGTCTCTAAACCCCACCCTGCGTAAATAATTTTACTGTTAGGAGCCCTGCTCCCCTGCTTGAGGGAAACTGTCTTCATCCCCGCCTTTACAGGCGGGAAATTCCAGATGGATTAAAGAAATTTAAGGATGAAAATTGAATCCACAGGCCTCATCTGGTATAATTGAAGGGCTATGGAAGAAAGTCTCGCAAAACAATGCAAAAGGGCCCAGGGAGAACTGGCAATGCTTTACGAAATAGGCAATGCCATGCATACCACGCTCAATCTGGAAGAGATCCTTTATATAATCCTTACGGCCGTAACCTCCCATGCCGGCCTGAGCTTCAACAGGGCTATGTTATTCCTCGTAAAGAAAAATGAAAACAGGCTTGAGGGGAAGATGGGGATAGGACCGGATAGCGGAGAAGAGGCGAATACGATATGGTCTCACATAGAAAGGCATAAGATGGGCTTTGAAGAGCTCATAGAAACCCATAGCAAGTTTGAACATCTGAAAAAATCCAAGCTCAACAGGATCGTCAAATCAATAAAGATCCCCATAGAAGAACAATCAGGTATTATAGCTATTACGGCCAAAGAAGGCGTGCCTTTTATAGTCAATACAGAGGAAAAAAAACGAAAAGCAAAAAATGAATTTTTAACCCTCCTCGACTTAGATGAATTTGTCACTGTCCCCCTTAAGGCCAGAGACAGGGTAATCGGCGTAATCCTTGCGGATAACCGCTTCACGAAAAAGGCTATCACCGAGAACGATGTCCGCATGCTTACCATGTTCGCCAACCAGGCGGGCCTGGCAATAGAAAACTCCCGCTTATACGAAAGGACGGTTGTCCTTTCCAACTCGGATTCACTGACAGGTCTGTGGCATCACGGATATTTTCAGTATCTTTTAGGGGAGGAAATAAAAAAAGCATCTTCAAGAAAGGAATCCTTTACACTCCTTTTAATTGATATAGATAATTTTAAAGATTTCAACGACAGTTACGGCCATCAGGCAGGGGATAGCATACTGATACAAATCTCGAACATATTTAGAGAGGTGTCACGCAAGATAGATATAATTGCGCGTTATGGAGGAGAAGAATTCACGATAATACTCCCCTATACAAGGAAGGAAGAGGCCCTTGTGCTCGCCGAACGTCTCAGAAAATCCGTGGAAAAAAATGAGGACTTGAAAGGACTCACCATAAGTATAGGCGTAGCAACATTCCCGGAGGATGCCGAAGAAAAAGAACTTCTCATCTCTAAGGCTGACACGGCACTATACGAGGCAAAGCGAACTGGAAAGAATAAAGTCTGTACATAGTTTCCTACTCTGTAGATTCCCACGCCTTTACGAACACGGGCCTTATTGTTACTCGCCTTGCTCGTCTGTCAGGCCGAGGGACAGGATGTTGAAGGCTTCTTTATTTTGCGAAACATATGCTCAACGAACAATTTAAAAAGATTGCCTGTCAAAATAAAAGAGAGTGAGGCCCAACCCTACAAACAACATATCTTTTGGCCGAACGTCCTTCAACACCCTGTCTCTCGACCTGACAGAAACTGTCTTCATCCCCGCCTTTAGAGGTGGAGAGTTCCCATTGGATTAAAAACCGGCCATAACTTCACATTTTCGTGTGTGTCAGGAAAGTGTGAAGTTATTTCTTGATTCTATGCCTTATTTACTGCGTTTTCCTTTTTAGTGTCTGAAAATCTCACAGAGATAACCTTTGAAACACCGGACTCCTGCATAGTTATCCCATACATAACGCTAGCCATATCTATAGTCTTTTTGTTGTGGGTAATCACTATAAACTGGGAGGCGTGTGTAAACATATCGAGGCTTCTTGAAAAACGGTCAACGTTGGACTCGTCGAGCGACGCATCTATCTCGTCCAATATGCAAAAAGGGCTCGGTTTTACCTTGAATATAGCGAAGATAAGCGCAATGGCGGTAAGTGCCTTTTCTCCCCCTGAAAGCAAAGAGACGTTCTGAAGTTTCTTCCCCGGAGGCCTGACCACGATCTCTATACCTGACTCGAGAACCTTATCTTCGTCCAACAGCATGAGTTCACCGTCTCCTCCTCCAAAAAGCATCTTGAAGAACCCCCTGAACTCCACCTGAATATTCCTGAAGGTCTCTATAAAAAGCTCTTTTGTGGTCTTATTTATCCTCGCAATGGCCTTCAAAAGAGAATCCTTTGCCTTCAATAAATCGTCACGCTGATTTGTTAAAAAGGTGTATCTGTCCTGAAGCTCTGTATGTTCTTCTATGGCCACCAGGTTTACCGTCCCTATAGAATCCAGTCTTGTCCGTTTTTCTTCCATCTCATTTTTGAGCTGTGAAAGGTCTATATCGGGCCAACCATCGGCAAGTCCGACTTCACCCAGATCTACCTTGTAAACATCCTTTATCCGCTGTCTTAGATTATCTGCACTATAGTTTGTCTCTGCCCTTTTAAGGTCGGCTTCATGGAGAAGCGAAGTGAGTTCATCTATCTCCTTCTTTAACTGTTTCGAGGTAAGATCTGCATGCCCTATCTTCTCCGTTATGCCCGAGTATGCCTTTTCTACGCCAGACAGCTTTTCATTATTCGTAACCCTTTCCCTGGAGAGTGCCTCTATATTTCTCTGAAGGCCTGCTATCTCTACGTTTAATTCCTCTACTTTTTTGACGGAGTGTTCTGTCTCCGACCTCCTGGAACTTGAAGCAAATTCTGCGTCCCTTAATGAAGATTCTAATATATTCAATGTGCTTGAAAATCCTTCCTTCCTGTCCTCAAGCGTGCCTAACTCCGTCCTCTGTTCAACCGTTTCTATAACAAGGCGCTCCTTCTCCTTTGTGTATTCACTGATGAGATTTTCGTTATTCCTTATAGTCTCCTCGTTAAGCCGTGCCTCTTTTTCTGCCTCGCTCAGCTGCTCTTTGAGGGCTACCTCCTCTTCCTTAAACCTTTCGACCTCTGCAGTTACCTCATCTATCTCGAGCACCACCAGGGAAATCTCATCTATAACACCTTTTATATTCTCTTCGATATTGGTGCACCTGCTTTTGGCATTAGCAAGGAGTATCTCTTTTTCGTTCAAGGCCGCTGAGATACCTTCTGACTTTCTTTCCAGTTCCTGCCTTTGTTCTTCATCTTTCAGCCTCTCTTCTTCCGTTTGCTGTAATCTAATCTCGAGCTCAGAAATCGTCCGCGAGAGTTCCTTAATCTTTGAGTCTCTGTTTATCAATGTAGCTTCCTCATTGGCAATATTCCCGCCGGCGATAAGACCGTTAGCTACGAACTCTCCCGTAAGCGTCACAAATATATATCCTGTCGGACCTCTGTCGAGGCGAGAACTCGAGCATAAATCTCTGAGGACTCCTTTTGCGCCCTCCATATCCCTTACTATAAAAATATCCTTTAACAAATGGGCCAATATATTTTTATTCTCTTCACCGGCGTTCACAAAATCGATTGCCCTGCCAAGTATCCTGCCGTCATCCACCACTACATCTTCTCCCCTTTCGGAAAGATTATTAAACGATCCTGAATCTATAAAAGATGCCCTGCCGCATGAATGTTCCCTTAAAAAACCAATGGCCCTCTCTGCTGATTCCATTTTATCCACAACAATAGACTCTAGATTCTTCCCGAGGGCTGTCTCAATGGCTATCTCATACCCATTTTTCACGCTCAAGAGATTGACCAGGACATCTCGTACACCCTCTATAGCGTGTTGATTCTCTTCGGTCTTCCCGAGGATCGACCTTACACCTGATGAAAAGCCTTCATATTTTGCCTTGGCTTCACGGAGGATATCTGCCCTGGATTTATTTGTAGCCAAGACAGCCTGCATCTCTTTTGATTCCTCCGATAGGCCTTCAATCTTAGTGTTTAACCCGGAGATGACCTGGGAGATACGTCCCTTCTCGTCCTTTAGAGACGCCATCTCTTTTTCTATAAATCCTATCTCCTGTTTAAGTTCGCCAAGTTTTATATCGAGGCCCTCTTTCTCCTCTCTTACGGTCCGTCTTTCCGTCTCCAGCCTTTTGAGTCTGGCATCATGCGTTGAGAGTGTCGTCGAGACCCTGGCTATCTGATTTCGCAGCCTGGAAATCTTGGCTGCAATATCTATTACATTTGCCTTTGAAGTAGAGATGCTTGTTTCATATTCTCTCATCTTCTTTGAAATCTCCTCAAGTCTTTTCTCCCTCTCTGAAAGTAGACTGGACTTTTCAGTATCTTCTTTTTCCAATAAACCTAACTTTTCTCTCAGGCCTTCCACTTCTTTACGCTGAGAGGCTATATTCTCCTGATTTTTTTCTATCTCGGACTCCAGGTCAACTCGTCTCTTTTGAAGCTCCTCTATCCTCTCCCTATCCAGAGAAAGCTTGTCTGTATATTTTGATATATTGGAATCTATCCCTATTATGCCGGATTTAAATTCCATCCTTTTGTTTTCTATCTCAGACCTTTGGCTATTCAATCCGGATAACTCATTAGCAAGTTTCTGCAATTCAGAATTGAGGGCGGCCTCTTTGAGTCTGTGCCTATCAAGGTGCCCGCTGAATTCTGAAAGTCTCTGCTTCAATATTTCCAGCTCTATCCTCGAGGAGGTAAGTTCAAGGCCCTTTAATTCTTCATACCTTTCTTTATAACGCTCTGCCTTCCTGGCCTGTCTTTCTATAGAGTTTATCTGGCGTTTTACCTCCTGAATGATATCGTTTATCCTGATGAGATTCTGTTCCGTATCTTCCAAACGCCTAAGGGCCTCTTTCCTTTTTGATTTATACCTTGTAATCCCACTGGCCTCTTCGAAAACCTCGCGTCTCTCCTCCGGCCTGGAACTAAGGACCTGATCTATCCTGCCCTGTTCAATAAGAGAATATGCCCTGGTACCTATCCCTGTGCCCATAAATAATTCATTTATATCCCTTAATCTCACAGGGGTCCTGTTCAATAGATACTCGCTCTCTCCCGAGCGGTAGAGCCTGCGGGTTACGGTAACCTCGTCATATTCAATGGGGAGTATCCTGTCCTGATTGGACAGCGTAAGGGATACCTCGGCATAACTTACAGGTTCCTTGCCGTCTGTGCCGTTAAATATAACATCTTCCATCTTGCCGCCGCGCAGCACCCTTGCGGACTGCTCACCCAGGACCCACTTTATAGAATCAACGATATTTGATTTTCCGCATCCATTGGGGCCCACAATGGCGGTTATGCCGGGTTCAAAATCAAGGCGGGTCCTCTCAGCAAATGATTTAAATCCGAATAATTCAAGGCGTTTAAAATACATATTTAAGCTTTCTGCTTTCAGCCGCTGAAGGCTGAAGGCTCATTTTTTTAGTACTTCTTTGAATCTCTTTGTCAATTCCGGCAGTATCTCAAATAAGTCACCGACTATGCCGTAAGTAGCAACATTAAAAATAGGTGCGTGCGGGTCTTTATTTATCGCTACTATAACATCCGATGACTGCATACCGACAAGATGCTGTATCTGCCCGGAGATACCGCATGCTATATAAACCTTGGGACATACCGTTTTACCGGTCTGCCCCACCTGGTGAGAATAACTCTTCCACCCTGCATCCACTGCTGCCCTGGAGGAACCAACGGCACCGCCCACTGTCTTGGCCAGGTCCTCTATCAGTTTAAAATTATCCGGCCCCTGTAAACCCCTGCCTCCTGAGACGATTATATCTGCCTCAGTCAATTTAACCGTTTCCTCTATCTCTTCCACGACATCCAGCAGCTTAGTGCGCGAAGAATAATCTCCATCGCTATAAGATTTTTCTATAACCTTTCCTTTGTTGTGATTATAGATCGGAAGAGCGTCGTGTAGGGAAAGAGTGTAGATCTCGGTGGTCGCCGTATCATTAAAAAAAAAAATAATATAAGAAAAAAAAGAACATAAAAAAAAAAAATAAAAAACAGCTATAATAGTAAGCATCGTAAT
>CAJVXD010000068.1 GCA_913009675.1 uncultured bacterium
ATCTGTGTCCCTTGCGTCACCGGCGGCTCAGACACAAGGCTTAATTCATCGCTGTATAACGTTGTATCCAGCGCCCCCACAGGTAACCTTGGGCCATCGAACCGATCGTTCGACACAGCGATCCTCTTTGCAAGAAAATACCCTCTGGTCCTTCTCCCGACTGCCGCCAGATCCCTAGAACCCTTATTCCTTTCTAATGTCGCGTGGCTGATCCTTGTAATCGCACGAGCTATCTCATCTCTCGTCAATATAGTAAGTTTTTGCATGGACGGGATTCGACCTCCAAAAAAAATACCTTCCTGCTATCTATAATAACAAGAAGGCGCAATAAATTTTTAGTTTTATGCTTTCCACTTTTAACTACCTTTCCAGCCTCTCCGGGCCGATTTAAAGGTTTTTTAGATTTAACTACATTATACGAACACCGCCTATTTTGTCAAGACCTAACTTGGCGCCCTGGCTGGCATCTCCTCTCAAAAAGCCGAGGCCCGGCCTCGGCTTTTTGCTATCAAGCTAAGGTTACGACATTGTCTTTATCGTACAAGGACAAAAAGAGCAGCATGTATTCCTTTAAATGACGCGTCAGGAGGAAGTTTTGTCTTATGTGTTCTCGTCCATTCCGGCCGAGTGTCTCGGCGTATTCAGGCGCATTCAAAAGCTGCTTTATGGCAAACGCCGCCCCCTCTACACTGTGACACAATAAACCGCTATACCTATGTTTTATCTGTAAGGGTATACCTCCCACGGCCGAGGCCACAACAGGCTTTGCCTTCCATAGCGCCTCTGAAACAGTAAGGGCAAAACCTTCCCTTATGGACTTCTGGACCAGGACAGTGGACACGCGCTGAAATGCATTAATCTCTGCAGGGATGTCCTCGACCATCAAGGCATTTATATCCGGATCCCCCGCGGCAGCCTCTTTTACCTGAGCGTATATCTTGTCTGCCTCGGGGTCATCCGCGGCACGGTTACCCACCAAAAGAAGCTGGCAGTCCACGTATCTCTTGACCAGCTTATATGCCTCTATAACACCTACCGGATCCTTTAAGGCGTCATATCTTGAGATCTGGCATACAATGGGTTTTTTCCCAGGGTCTATCTTGTATTTATTCAGGACGTTGTCTATCTCTTTCTGGGAGAGTTCTCTATTTTTATCGCTAAAAGGGTCTATGGAAGGTGATATAAGGACCTGCCGCGGCTTCATCCTGTGCGCAAAATGCGGACTGGAAAAAACAGCCGCATCGTATCTATCAATGAATTGCTTCAAGAACTGCCACGCCTTTTCATCAGGATTTGAGACGTCCACATGACACCGCCATATCCATTTGCTGTTCTTCGCGTTGGATTTTCTGTCTATAAGCGCTATAGGCTGGGGGTCGTGGATAAACATTATCTCGCCATATAGATTCATCTCCCTTATATTCTGACGGCTGACATCATTGAAGACCTTCCACATTTCCTTTGTAATGACAACCTCTTTCCCGTGCAGGGCATTATGAATGGCCTTGGTCACGTTAAAGAAATCAGGTGTCCCCTTTATTATATCCCACTGGGCATTGATGCCTAATTCCTGCATTAAAGGCGTGATCTTGCTGAGGATCTCTGCGACACCTCCACCCATGGCGGTAGAGTTTATATGCTGTATGGCCCTGCCTTTTAGATAGCCGGCCAACATCTTTAATTCATCGATGGCGGCCTTTCCTACTACAGGTTCATATCTATCGATCCTTAACACTCTTAATCCTTTCTTCTGCCAATCCTACAAGTTTTTTTCTTAAGGCCTCCATTGTAAAGGTATAGGGGTCCAGAGAGGTTATCTCTTTAGCAAGTTCCTTCTCAAACAGGGAAGTACCCAGCCAAAAGGAAAAATCATTGGTCTCCATATCAAGCCTGAGCCTCGCCTCAAACATATGAAAATATATTGAGTTGGGGGTAACCTTCTTCAGTATCTCTACAAAATCTGAGAGCGTCCTTGCAAGATAGGGGGTCGGTAAGATAAAACTTACGCTCTCAATAAAATGAAATGCCCTGTCAGGGGATGCGAATCTCAATCTAGCCCTTGGATTTTTTTCTACATAATCCTCCATGGTAAGTATTATCTTGTCTCTCAGGGCGCGTATGCTGGGGTATTGGACTGTATCGATACTCGCAATCTTCTCCCCCAGAACCTCTTCGTTTAAGGCATTGGTTATCCAGTGGGCAAAATCATTCGGGGGTTCAGGGGAAAGATATTGATGCTGCTGGAGAAAATGATGCGTATGGTAGTAGATAGACGAACCTGAGACCGTCTTAAGGAGTCTCAAAAATCCCGTTATATCAGAGGCCCTCAATCCTGTCAGCACCCTCAGATGCAGCCTGGTGTAAAACCTGAAACTCTTGTCGTTATTTTGCTGAGTTGAATTTCCCATGATTGTATCATATTAGTATGAGAACAAAATTAAGTCAATCAATTTAATGCGATATCCTATCTTATTTGAATAGCTGCGTCCTGGCACTACCCAGGCCAGTGGGTTTTGAGGCTTCTTTTCCGCGAGCGGGCAGGGTGTCTTTCTGGCCAGCCAGCCTTCAAAAAGACGCTCGGCCAGAGTTGGCCTTTTGTAGATGCGGGCCTCGCTCCGTTTTATTTTGACAGGCAATCTTTTCAGTAGTTCATGGTCTTCGGTTCCGCAAAATAAAGAGGCTTTTTGAAGGCTGGCTGGCCGGAAAGACGAGCGAGCGGAAAAAAAGAGCAAAATTTGCTCGCTAGGAAAATTTTGCGTCCTCAAAACCCACTGGCCTGGGTAGTGCTTACAATTTTAACAACCGCTCGATAAACCTGGCTACATCTTCCGGGTTTCTTAAAAAATAATCTGCACCTATGTCCCTTCTCGGCCTTCCTACAAAGATAGAGATGCCCTTCTTCTTGAGCACACGGAAACCATCCTTATCCGTAACATCATCGCCTATATATAAGGGCAGCGCCTTTTTATTTCCTGCAAGGAGGCGTAAAACTGCCTTCCCCTTATCCCAGTCAATATTAGGCCTCACCTCGAGCACCATCTTGCCTGAGGATATCCTTATGCCTTTTGAAAGGATGTAAGGCCTTACGATTTTATTAAATATCCCCTTTACTAAATCTCTTTGAGCTCTTCTTACAAGCCTGAAATGTACACTCAGGGTACACCCCTTATCCTCCACCCTCGCACCCTTTACACCTTTTAATCCGGCCCTAAGAGCACCATATATAGCCTTCAACGAGCTGTCTTTTAACCTGGTCCCCTGCCTTAAAATCCTGCGGGAACCCTGCAGGATCTCCAACCCGTGGTTCCCTGCATATATGATACCCTTTAATGCAACCATTCCCTTTATGTCAGACAGGGAGCGGCCGCTTATAACAGCTACTATAAATTTTGGGTTTTTCTGAAGCAGCTTGATTGAATCCTTTATCCCTGGTTCTAATCTTGCCTCTTCAGGGGTGGGTACAATAGGGGTAAGGGTGCCATCGTAGTCAAAGAACAAGAACACCCTGGGGGCATTTTTTATCCTGGAAGAGATCCTGTCCCAATGGTTGAAAAGATACCTCATGCCGCTATTCTCTAAATTCAAATTTTAAGAGCTCTGAAAGGAGCTTGCCTGCCCACCTATAGATATTGTTGAATGCGACCTGGTTTCTCATCTTCACCATACGCTGTTTCACCTCTTCCCTATCCATGGTCACGGCATCTTTCAGTTTTTCGGAAAAATCCTCTATATCATAGGGATTTATCAGGATCGCATCCTCCAGCTCCCGGGCAGAACCTGTAAACTGACTCAGGACGAGCACGCCGCTGTTATCTATGCGGGTAGAGACATATTCCTTTGCCACGAGATTCATGCCGTCATGCAGGGGGCTCACGACGCATATATTGGCAAGCTTATAAAAGGCTATAACCTCAGGATAGCTCAGATGCCTCCTTACGAAAAGCACCGGATGCCATCCCTCCTGTGAATGCTTCCAGTTTATCTCCTCGACAAGCGCGTTTATGTCATCATTGAGATTCTTGTAAGCAGGTATATGAAGCCTTGACAATCTCCCCATCTGTATGAATACGAATCTACCTTTATACTCGGGGTACCTCTCCATGAACCGGTCCAACGCCCTCAGCCTCTCAAGTATGCCCTTTGTATAATCAATCCTGTCCAGGCCAAGCATGATAAAATCATAATCCAGCAGGAACTCTTCTTTGAGGTTCTGCATGTATTTCTTTACCTCTTCAGACTCTGAAAGGCGTTCTACGTATTCATAATCCACGCCTATGGGAAAAGGCCTTATAAGGGTTTCATGCCCGCCTTTTATAATAGAAAACCTCTCGCGGTCAATCCTGGCCTCTATCTCCTTTTCTACGCTGGAAATAAAATTTTCACAATGGTATCTTATATGAAACCCAAGAAGGTCATTCGCCAGAAGGCCTTCCAATATCTCCGTCCTCTTAGGGCAGATCCTGAATACCTCTGGATTTGGCCAGGGTATATGCCAGAAATGCGCTGTTATTATATTATTACCCTTGGCCTCCTTTAAAAATCTAGGCAGAAGCGCCATATGATAATCCTGTATCCAGACAAAGGCCTTTTTGTCTTTAATCTCATACAAGACTGCATCTGCAAATTTTCTATTTACCTTCTCGTACATCCTCCAATCCGACTCTTCAAAGTTTGGCCTGGTATAGGATATATGCGACAGGGGCCACAACGCCTCATTCGCAAAACCATAATAGTAACCGTCTTCCTCTTCCTTTGTAAGCCACACGCGATGCAGTGTATATCTCGGGTCATCCGGCGGGACCTGAATCCGGTTATCACTGTCTACCGTTTTTTTATCGGCATCTCCGCTGCCATGCGCTATCCATAGGCCGCTGCAGGCCTTCATAACAGGGTCGATGGCCGTCACGACCCCTCCCGCCGAGCGCTGCCACACAGTCTTCCCCTTTTTCTGGATGTGGATATACGGTTCCCTGTTAGAGACGACTATCAATAGATAATCCCCCAGTTGTTTCTCTATAACCTTTTTAAGCGCCTCTTTTGTCCACATATCATCCCCTTATTATCCGAGACCGAATCTCGGCATCTCCATGCCGAGATTCGGTCTCGGCGCTTCCCGAGTCTTGAATCCTGACCCGACCTCTGCCTTTAAACAATCTATCTCAATCTAAAGCTGATATCCAAGAGGGTTTTTACTAAAAAACTCTTTAAAAAAATGAGTATCAGAAAGGCAATTATAGGTGAAATATCGATGCCTATCCCGGTCCGTAAAGGTAATATCCTTCTTATAGGATATAAAACAGGTTCTGTGGTCTTGTATAAAAACTGAACTACAGGATTATAGGGATCCGGGTTTACCCAGCTTATCAGGGCCCGTATCAAGATAAGCCAGTAAAGAATCGTCAGGATTATATTTAATAAACTGGCCGCCGCCACAAATAGGTTCGACAATACAAACATTACCCTGCCTTCTCCTGTTCGTAATTTATCGCGCGTATAGGATAGGGTATCACAATGCCCTCTTTCGCATAACGCTCATGCAGTCTCTTTATAAACTCGTGCTTTACAAGGTAGTTGGCCACAAATTCCTCTGCCCTCAAAATCACCGTAAAGTCTATGCTAAAATCATTGAAGGTATGGTAGCGGATAAATGGGTCAAACCCGGGCACACCGCCCTGCACTTCCTTCATAACCTCCTTTGCAACTTCACATGTAACCCTTTCAACCTTCTTTAAATCAGATTCATAGTGCACGCCTACCTGCACTAAAACCGCCATCTCTTGCTCGGGATAATAGTAATTTAAAACCTTGGAATTCACCAAGACCTTGTTGGGTATTACCACTACATTATTCGGCAGCATCCTGATCCATGTTGAGCGCCAGCCAACTTTATATATATACCCTTCTTCCCCGGAATCAAGCTTTACAAACTGCCCGACCTTTACGGGTTTATCCATGACGATCTGGATACCGGAAAAGAAATTCTCAAGGGTAGGCTGGAGCGCAAGCGCCACTGCAAGGGAACCGATACCTAAAGACGCAAGCAGGGGTGTTATCGATACCCCAAAACTATCCAACAGTATCAATAGACCAAGGCCGACTACTGTTATCCTTATAAAGGTCCTTGCCACGCCCCCCGAGGTCTTTAATATATCCACCTTATGGGAGTAGGCCTGTATAGTGTTGTTCAAAAGCCTATCCATGAAAATGACAATGGCTACAACCGTGGTGGTCTTCAGTGCTACGAAGAAATACCTCGAGAGTTCAGAGTTGGTAAGCAGAGGCGATATCTTCTCCAGGACGACTATGCCGCTTACGAAGATTAATAGCACCAGCGGGAAATTTAATGCCCCTATCAGGATATCATCGAGTTTGGACCTCGTATGCCTGGCAAACCTTTCTATGCGGGTGAATATGATCTTTTTGAGGACAAGCAGGATGCTGACCCATGCAAAGTATATAATCGGCGCATAAATAAACCCTGGTATAGCAATATTAAATAAGGTGAGTTCTTTCATAATATACTAACCCTCTTGGGGATATTTGAGGTATACCCAGAAATATATCAGATACTTATATATTACGACATCCTCTAAAGATTCGCAAGTTTATTTTCAGAATTTTCAGAATTTTCTGCCCCTTTTTGATCCGGACTATTAAATAAGACTTGAAAATTGGGTGATTTTGTTTTAAACTTAAAAGCAGGATGAGTACACGTGGTTTTACATTAATAGAAGTTTTGATTGTAGTTATATTAGTAGGTATACTCATCAGTCTGGCTATCCCCACCTATATTAAAACTATCGAGAAAGGAAAAGCAGAACAGGCAAAAAGCAATCTTCGCTTAATACA
>CAJVXD010000069.1 GCA_913009675.1 uncultured bacterium
TAAATTATATCGACCTTCTTAAAAAAGCTCAAGAACTTGGCAAGCCTATAAAACCTATCAAGCACAGAAAATCTATCTCAAAAAGTATTGAGTGCCCTTGCTGCTCTGCTCCTTATAAATATATCTATTCTAATGCTGTTGTTGCTGCAAAACATCGTAAGAAAAAAGTTCAAAAGTATAAGTGATGCTCCTCACCGCAAGCGGTGAGGCTTCTTGGAGGTTCGCTTTATTGAGTCTATCTCCTCAAATAAAGTCAGTTGTCTTCCTGCCCCCTCTTTCTCCTGATACTTTATATACCTTTCAATTACTTCTGAGGTCAATTTGTTCCCAACCCCTCTCACAAAATATCCATCTTGCCACAGCTTCTCATTCCAGCACCTCTTCCGAAACCAAGGAAACTCCTGAAAAATCTGCCTGGCTGAGATGCTTTGTATCATGTTCACCAATTGGCTCGCAGAATACTTGGGTGGAGCAGACACGAAAAGATGGACATGATCTCTCCTTACCTTTTGCTCTATTATCTCAAACTCATACTCTTCTGCTATCTCCGAGAATATTTCCTCCAGTCTCTTGGCAATCCGGGGAATCAAACTCCGTCTTCGATATTTTGGAACCCACACCATGTGGTATTTCAGGTCATAGACTGCATGGCTTGATCTTCTCAGTTCGTCCATACATGCATTATATCACTAAGAACCCCCCTTCGTCCAGCTTCGCTGGACGCCGCTTAGGCCAACCCTGGCACATCGTGACCCCCTTGGCTATCTTTATTTAACTTCCATGATAGTAATTTGTCAAGGTCCAATGCCGGTAGAGTCAACACGGCTGGGTCAATGTCTTCTCCAGTATCCTTTAGAGTATCTAAAGGACTCATATATTCCCGATTGCTATTCTTCCTAAGAATATCATAAAACAAACTGTAGGTAGTAGCTTTATCAAAGAAATCATCTTTGCTATCAAAAGCCTCTATATCAAAGAACTCCGGTTCTATAGTATTATGTACCGTCTCTACATCAGCATTGTAGGTCACCTTGGGTATCTGAAAATGTTCTGCTCCAAGAGCCTCTATCTCTTTTATAAAAGCAGATTTTCCTTTCTTCTGCCAACTGCCAATAAATTCACTCCCTCCATCACTTTGCCAAACTGTCCCTTCCGTCTTCACTCCATGTTTCTCTAACCAGGCCCCTATTGTTTCTACAAATAAGGTGGAAGCTGCCAGGGAAAGCTCTCGCGAATAGCCCAAAAACATCGCTCCCAACTTCATGTCCCGAAACGTATACTGATACTTCGGAAGTCCTAATACCCTCATCTGCGGCCAGTAGGCCGGGATGTCATAAAGATGCTTTGTATCAAGACAATTCCTCTCGAAGGCCCGGAATTTATCCTTTATCTCCCTCAGGTTCCTCCTCACTTTCTTCTTTTTCTTCCTCGGTTTTATCTTACCATGTTCATGGAGAATTCTCTCTATCGCTCCATGTGAACAGGGTATATCAAAATCTCTCTTCAATCTTTTCGCTCCCCATCCGGGCTTAGTCTTACGGTGTCCCAGAACCTTTCTTTCTATATCCTTCCCTTTTTTGTGAGGAATATTATGAGGAGCTCGACTCTTCTCTACCATTCCCGCTGTCCCACCCCCCTGGTAGCGTCTGACCCATTTCCGCACCGTATTCCTGCTTACCCCATAAGCCCGCACTGCCGGCTTTATCCCTTCTTCCAGGGCATATCGCACCAGCTGAAGCCTGACCCCAAACACAAACCCTTTATCTTTACTCTTAATCATTGTATAATAACTTACTGGAGGCATATTCTTTCTCCTTTCAGGTTGTTTAACTTGTTCCTTTAGCCAAAACGAGTATAACCTGAAAAAGAATTTGCCTCCACCTTTTTATCTTCTTTTTGTCAAGACAAAATGAAAATGTCCTATTCTGATTGTTTTGTTGATAGTTATCCTATCTCTTTTTTGCTGTTGTTTTCTTGGGAATTTCCAGCAGCTTTGCATCATTGATTATTGTTAACACCTGAATATATTTTTACCCTGAATCGTTTCCCGGGATGATCCGCGGGAGGCCTGTCAGTTAACTTTTTACTAACCTCTGATCTTCTGATAAACTTTGGGGCTATCTCCCGGCACTTAAAATAGGAGAGATGCTAAACTTCTTGTTGTGTTTGGGCTAATACCATTCAAAAAACTTATTCGCCTCATCTTTAGTTTTAATACCGGCTAATCTCATCTCCTTTATCAACCTGTCCCGGTGGGTTCCAAACCCGCGCTCAATCCTTCCTCCCGCCGTAGCAGAATTGGCTTGGACCATCATTATTCCTGACTCCGCCACGGCCTTTTCAAACTGATCCAGGGGCATCTCGTTCCTAAGTTGCACTTCTATTGTCTGCTTCCTCGTGGACTTGTAGGTCTTGTGTCCATCAAGATAGATGCTCCGGGGGATGCCGTATTTCTCAATATAACGACTTAAACTATCCCGGGCCGGCATGGTAGTACCCGCTCATAAAACCTTCCCAAGGTGTATTGCCTGTGACGTTATCTATATACCCCCTCAATATCAACCAGGAACCTCGTCCCTCTAACCGGTCATCATATGAACCATCTGCCTGGACCATCATCCGTCCTTTGTCTCCATTTCCTCTACGACCTCACCTTGCGCTGCCATTCCCGCTTGCCTTCACCTACCAACCACAGTCTCAAGGTTTCATGGCTTATAGCCATACCATCAACTTCATAAAGCTTCTCAATAGCAAAGATAGGTCCAAACTCCTCGCACTTCTCATCGTAGAACTCTAAGACTTTACTTCTTAGCTTATCATCAATTCTTCTCATCCCTACCTTGCCCCGGGATTTAGGGGCGAGCCCTGTATCCCCTTCTTCCCTCACTCCCTTAATAAGTCTCCTTATCTACCTCTCAGATACCTCAGCAACCTCAGCAGCTTTCCTCTGAGTTATTACCTTATCTATGGCTTGCTTTATTACCCTTACCCTCCTTAGCTCCTCCAAACTCATCATGATAATATCCTTCCCTACCATAATCCTCCCCTCCTCTCCAGAAAGTATTATAGCCTTTACAATAGGACCTTTCTATTTTGCTATATTAGACATTTTGCTATGACACCTTTTCATCTTCTTTCCCTATCCTTTAAGCAAGGCCTTTAAAAAAACTCCCTCTTCTCTACTTAAATCTCCCCAGGGATCCTCCACATCAATCACCAGAGACCAGTTCTCCTTCTCCCACCAAATAGCTTCTCTCTTACTTGCCAAATGAGAGAAATCATGGCTATTTCTCTCACAGTCTAATTTACAATTATCTTCTTCCTTTTGCTGAAATCCATTCTCGGAAAAAAGATCCTCTTCCTCCTTTAAAAAAACCGCTTCTTTTAAAAACCCCTTTAACTCCTTAAATCTCTCCTTATTAAAACACTCTAACTTCCTAAGATTACTAGGCCTATGTAGGGGGTCACGATGTACCGGGGCTAGAACAAACAATTAGAAACTTGGGAGGAGGAAATATCATATGCACCTTCAATAAGTTAGTATCTACATTATTAGGGTAATATAGCGATGAAAATCTATCTGTATTTACCGAGTTATAGACGGGGAAATTCACTCTCGTTACTCCCAATTATGAAAGTTAGACCTGGCTAACTTTGAAACTCAAGGATATACAAGGACATAAATTTTAGGTTACACTACAAACGCTCTTTCTCAAGGTAATATCTAAGGTTATGTTACACAACCGCAGGCACCGGGTCAATTCCTACAGCTTTTAGAATCTCTTTTTGTTCTTTTGTTGGCGGGACTACTTTACGGATAGTCTGTCCCATAAATTCATTAGCAACCACTTTCATGGGTAACATCTTCTCTAAAGCGGTAGATGTTGAAAGTTCCATACCCTTTGTATCCAGGGCCTGTCCAATGAGTTGTTCCAATAGATACGCTATTACGCAAATGAAAACGTGCCCCTTGACTCGGGGATCAGCAAAATGTCTTATGGGCCGTATTTTCAGAAAGTTTTTAATCTCATTGAAAGCATTCTCCACTTTATGAAGGGTGCGATAACCCAAAGCAATTTCGGTAACGGAGAGCTCTTTGGCATTGGTTTTTAGAATCTGGAGTCCATCTAACCTTTGTTCTCGCTGGATTGTTTCTGGTCTCTTTGTATAACGGAACTTTCCCTCTTTAACATGTTCAATATGGAAGAATTTATAAGTTTTATTTTTCTTAAGATATTTAACTATTTGCAGTAAGAGCTTATCAGGTTTTTTCATCTTGTGTTTAGCAGGTTTCTTAGTATATTTTCTGAGGAAAGATTCGCTCTGAGCAATTCTTTCCTCTCGGCTTAAACGTGTCTGTTCTGCTCTTTTAGGGTTATAGACAGCAATATAATTAAACTCGTTATCGGAAGACAGCTCTTTGACATACATATTGTCCTTTACCTTGCGAAATTCTTCCCAGGGAGGTAGTTTGTCAATTAGATTCATCGCCTCTTTACTCCGGCGAAGTCTCAAGGTACTGATGTAATTATAGTGAACCTTGTCCAATTCACCAAAAGTGCTGTTGCAGATGATACCGTCGTCTGCCACAAAGATACATTGAGTTATGTTAAATCTGGTCTTTAACTCCTGAAGAGTATCTCCCAAGGTGGTTTGATCTTTGATATTACCTTCAAATACTTCATGGGCAATGGGGATTCCCTCTTTGTTTACCACTAAGCCAATCTGGATCTGTTTACAATCGGGTCGGTGATCACGGGAATATCCCCAATCCGCTGAGGGACATCCCTGGCCTTCGAAATAGCTGGAGGTTAAGTCATAGAATATTAGAGAAAGGTCCATATTAAACAGATTAACCACTTTCCGGTAGATAGCGGTCTCAATAACTTTCTTAGCTTCCACCAGGTAATCCAGGGCCCGGTAGTAATGATGCACTTTTAATAAAGGAACAGATGACTCATAGGGTATAAACTGGTTTTTCGCCCATTCGTTAACTTGCAGTTTACTCTTAGGGTTGATCAAGCGGTTGAATACCATGGTCTTAATAGCCATGAGGACATCAAAAGAGACCTTTTTACCATTTGTCTGTTGCTGGAGTACATGAGAAAGATCAAGTTTTTCCCAGAAATGGTTTATTAAGTAATGGGGACCAAATTCCAGCACCCCTTCCGGGTTAACGTCCTCGAAAAAGCCGGGACGTTCTACATCGGTGATTTGAGACAACTTTATAATAAGCGCTTTGACTTTATCTTTTGGCCAGAAGGTAATGTTACCGAAATTAACCAAAGTGCGCTGAACTATTTTACCTTTAAGGCGGTGGTTCTCCACTAACTTAAGGTAAGTATACTTTTGACCACCTTTTTTACAGATTAATTTTCTGAAGAACATATAGCGCCTCCTTTCCTCACTACAAGGAGATTTTACCACATTGGGACGCTATTGTCAAGAAAAATCTTCTATATATTAGAAATAGTTACACTACGTACTTTTCACAGATTTTTGGGCTTTTTTGTGCTCAACCGACGCTGAAATTATGCGTTTTTCAAAGAACAACTGTCAAACTTGGGTTTTAAGTTTAAGACTTCCCGAACCTGCTTTAACAATTTTTGCAAATCACCCGAAGCATCAGGTGTCTCTCCACATTTTTCTAAAATAGTTTTGCATGTTGACTCAACAAGAGTACGACCGGCTGTAATCGCGGATGATGGAGATTGAGGTAGCATAGTGCTCTGTAACACAAAATTCTTACCATCGTCTGTCATTGCGAGCGATAGCGAAGCAATCTCAACTCCTTGTAAAACAAGGGATTGCTTCGTCGCTACGCTCCTCGCAATGACAGGAGAAAGGCAGAAACTAATGTTACAGTGCAGTAGATGGGCAATTTTTAATTTTAGGAGGGTTTGAGCAAAGATATATCAATGCGATGCGCTGATTTCTCGGGTGCATGGAATCGAATCCAAACTTTGGTTAACCTTTCTTGGCCGAAACCTGATAAAACAATGGATTGCTTCGAAGCTATTTCTTTGGAAGAATTCGCGCTTGCGTGCGAAATGGCAAAAACGCTAAATTTTACAACCTGTTGTTAAGTATTAACTTACGTTGGGACAGTAGTGAACTAATATATGGAATCCATACTTTATGGAAGTGAAGTTTTTTTAAGGAATCTAAGGATTAAAGGGATAGAGTAAAATGATTTTATTATTGCTTTTCAAGGTATTCAAGATCGCCCAAGTCTCTGTATCGTCCGCTTGCTTTTTTGTTTTTTTTCAGATCTCCTAAAGATATAAAGTTTACCTCTACATCATCAATTATTGCAGCTTGTTTATGTGCATAACATTCAGAGAATTCAACACCGTCTATAGAAGTTAATATCTCAATTCTTAAAGGAGGATTACCCATTCTAATATTTTTTTCTTTCTCTAAAAAAAGTTCCTCTTGTAGTTCCGGAATATTAAATCCAAATTCTTTTAAAGCTTCTACTATTTTACTGGCATTATTTTTGGAAATAGCAATCCAGATATCCATATCGCCGGTAGCACGGGGGTATCCATGAAATGCAACAGCATAACCTCCGACAACTAAATATTCAATGCCCTTTAAGTGAAGTAATTGTAAGAACTCTTTGAAGTCTTTCGGTAGACGGATCATAGCCGAATATAGACCTCCTTAATTTTTCCAACCCTTCAATTCTTTCAAGATAAGTTTTATCTCTCCAGAAATCATAGTCGTCACTTTCATGAAGTGATTTGACTTTAAAAATTTTCTTATCAGATCGGAAGAGCACACGTCTGAACTCCAGTCACACTGATATATCTCGTATGCCGTCTTCTGCTTGAAAAAAAAAAAAA
>CAJVXD010000070.1 GCA_913009675.1 uncultured bacterium
GATGAAGGATGTATGCTGGGATATAGGGTCGTGTTGTGTTGGTAGAATTATGAGTAGAAAAGTCTAGGCGTGGGAGGCGTCCACAAGGATATAAGTAAGAAAAAGAGATTTAAATATTTTTTTTTTTTTTTTTCAAGCAGAAGACGGCATACGAGATATATCAGTGTGACTGGAGTTCAGACGTGTGCTCTTCCGATCTTTAATCTCTTAATTTGCGATATGTTCATAGATGGATTATTCATCTTAACCATTGTTATAAAAGATATCTGAAGTGCTTGGAATATAGGCCCTATCGTAAAGCTTGAAGATCTTCACAAGAAGGTCTTTGCTAAACTCTATATCCAGCCCTATCTCCTGATTACTTTTTCTGGAAATAATAAATCTATAGCCTTCTCCGGGCTTTATCAATACCTTCTCTTTGGGGCCCCTATTATCTCCCCTGTCTTTGATAACCCTCGAATAAGTTACATATTTATCATCCCGGCCCACATTGTTGGCCTCCAGATGGAGCAGCCATATTTCATCATCCCAGTTATATCTCAATCTTTTCAAAGGCCTCCTCCTTTTTTCGGCTTCGTAACATCTTTATCTGCGCATCGGTCTTGCAGTCTCTGCATCTATATCCTGCCTCACCGGGCTCTAGCCCAATAACTTCAGCATCTAAGCCCCCTCTTTCTACAAGAAGATTGCCGCAACTATTGCAATAGGTATTTGCCCCCTTATGGATAAAGACATTCCCTAAATAACAATGCCTTATACCAGATCCCTTAGCTAGTTGTCTCGCCTGTTCTAGGCTTTCTATCGAGGGTCTCGCTACATGGGTATATTTATAGCTGGGATGAAAACGGACAAAATGAAGGGGTATATCTCTCGATAGATTATCTATAACCCAATTGATTACACCTAGATACTCCTTATCGCTATCGTTTTTGCCTGTAACTATAAGATTGCTTATTTCTATATGGTGTTTATGCCCATTAAAAATCTGCTTTGTGCCTTCTAAAACAGGCCCTATCCAGGCATTGGTCAAACTACGATAAAATTCTGGATTTAAACTTTTGATTGAAATACTGAAAATATCTATTACCTCCATAAAAACCTTGATAGCCTCAGGCGTTAAAAACAAGGCTGATTTAAATAAATTATATATACCATGCTCCCTGGCTAATTTAGCTGTATCATATACAAATTCAAGCCATATTGCAGGATCATCATATGTCCACGAAAGCACTTTTATATTTCTCTCCAGTGCCATCTCCACAATCTGCTTTGGTGTATATTCAACTACATACTTCTCATCAAGATGCCCTATCTGAGAAAATCTCCAATTTTGGCAATACGTGCAGGAAAGATTGCAACCCACATTGCCAACAGATAATATGCGGCTCCCGGGTTCAAAGTGAAATACAGCCTCAGTCTCTATGACCTCCTCTGTTACATGAACTGCCTTACCATAACTTATTGCATAAAGTGTCCCCTTTTTATTCATCCTGACTTTGCAAAAACCTGTCTTGCCCTCTCCTATTACACACATCCTAGGACAAAGATTACACTGGACCTTATTATTTGAAAGTTTCCTGTACAGCCTTGCTTCATAATCCGCATCTAAGCATTTCATTTTTATATCCCCCTGGTATAAACTGCTTAAACTTTCCATTTGGTGTCCTCGGGATAGCCTCAACCTTCTCAACGGTTATCCTTACATCATTTCCAAGATAATCTCTTATACTCTTTTTGAGCCTTAACTCATCTCTAAAAGAATATTCTTTATCGGCAACTACCTTTATCCGCATGCTGGCAGGACCTTCCTGTATAAATTGTGTCTCGATAAGATTCCTTAGATCTATTGAAAGTATCCCTGAGAGGAGCGAGACGAAACGGCCATCCTTGGTTATAAAAAATCCGTCTGTCTTCCTGCCATCTATCTGTTCCACTGTCTGAAAATTTCTCCCGCAAGGACATCCCTGAGAAGATAGCCTTAGCACATCCTGTGTCTTATACCTCAAAAGAGGCATGGCAAAATTATTTAACGTCGTTCCTGCGATCTCAAAATAGCCTTTTCTGCCTGATAAAGGCAGGAGTTCTGTTATCCCATATTCCGGGTATATATGGTATCTGCCCTTTTCGCACATGCCTATAGCCGTAACCCTCTCTGCTGTTCCATAATGGTCGAATATCTGCGCCTTGAAGCGGTCCTCCATAAATACCTTTTGATGCGGCATGAGCACTTCTGAAGAAGTAAATATATATTTAAGGTCTACGTCCATCTTCTTGAAATCAAATAATCTGGCCATGAGATAACCGGCTGAGGGAACTGTCTCCAGGATGGACGGCCTATACTTCAATATTTCCTCAGCGTAACAACCTATATTTTTTTTCGAAAGATGATATGCCGAAACCATCAATCTATTTTGAAAAAAATCGTAACGCCAGAAAGGCGGCCTCGTTACAGCAGAAGGCACGACAGGGCTCGAACGCAGGACTAATTTCTTTCCAGCAGTATCACAGCCGGCCCATCTATATTGCCTCCCGAGTACGGCATTTTCAAAATTAATGGAATATAAATCACGGTATAGTTTCAACGGCGAACCCGTTGTCCCGCCGGTAAAGACCTTTCTTGTAAAAAATCCGTTGGCATTTATTGCCAAAAAATCCGCTGGATTTTTTCTTACATCTTCTTTCGTGATAAAAGGCAGCTTTTCAAGGTCAGGGATATCCTTAAAATCTCCCGGGGTCAGATGTAGTGCCTTGAAAAGCCTCCTATAATAAGGCACATTTTCATAAGAATGCCTCAGTATCGATCTCAACCTTTCTCTTTGCAGCTGTCTTAGTTCCTCGTGTGAATAATATTGACTTTTTTCTAACTGAGACGATATCTCCTTGAAGACCCTGCCCTCTCGAAGCAATCTAAAACCCAGACCGCGCAGAGAGAGCATACCTTCCTGTATCCTAAACGGGCTCTTTATATAAAATGGTGCAGTAAAGATGCTCATATGCTGTCCTTCCAAATCGTAGGTTCCCGCATCCTTACGGACGCGGCCCTTACTGTTACGAGCCTTGCTCGTCTGTCAAGCCTGGGGACAGGGTGTTGGAGGACGTTCGGCCAAAAGATATGTTGTTCGTAGGGCCGGGTCTCACTCTGTTTTATTTTGACAGGCAGTCTTTTTAGTTGTTCGTTGATTGTATGTTTCGCAAAATAAAGAAGCCTCCAACACCCTGTCCCCAGGCTTGACAGAAACTGCTTTTTCCCCCAGATTAAAACAACCTCAATATTTTCATAACACGGATCGACTTCTTCATTTATAGACATGTATCAACCTATCCTTGTTATATGCCCACGAAAGTTCTCCCTTCAGTCTTTCGTATCCAATCCTTCCCATCCTCTCTCTGCACTCGGGGTCATTCAACAATTCTATAATCCTGTCTGCGAACTCCCGTATATCGTTTGGCCTGACATATACCGCAGAATCCCCCGCAGAATACCTTGACTCCTTTAAGTCAAAGGAGACTATCGGCCTTGCCATTGCCATATATTCCAATATCTTATTCATGGTAGATTTATCATTTAGCGGATTCTTAGGGTCCGGCGCAACGCATAGGTCTGACACCACAAGATACTCCATAAGTTCTTTATCCGGTATCCTGCCTGTAAACTGCACTGACCCATCAAGGTCAAGTTCCATCTTTAATCTTTTTAAATCATTCAGTGAATCGCCTCCACCCATTAAATTGAACAATATATCTTTACGGCCATACCCGTTTACAACAAGATCTATCGCCAGGAGAAGATAATCCACGCCATCCTGTGGGGCCATAACACCAAGGTACGAGACCATGTATTTTCTATCCTGTTTAAGCGCCGGTCTTAAGAATGCCCCCTTAAACCTTTCAAGTTCAGGTCCTGTCCTTACCACAAAAACCTTATCTTCGCTAAGCCTGCCCCTTGAAATGGCAATATCCCTGTAAGAATTATTTGTAACAATAACCCTATCGGCCGTTCTATACGTAAGAAACTCCAGGATTAAAAGTAAATAGTAGAGCAGATCCTTTCTATAACTCCCGTATTTTGCCAGGTATACCTCCGGGCATAGATCGTGCTGGTCAAAATAAAACCGCCTGCCGAATATCTTGTAGAATAACCCTATAACAAAAAATGTATCGGGCGGATTGCATGCGTGGATGACGTCAAAACCGTGCCTGAAAAATATCCACATACTCAATATAAAACTCATGATAAAAGAATAGAGGAATTCGAATATATAACTTAAAATCCCTTTGGTAGCAGGCGGTTGGCTATACCTATATATATTAATCCCCTCCAGGACCTCAAAGTCTTTTTCGTTCTTGAAGCGCGGACATAAAACAGTCACAGTTTTTCCGCTCTCCTTAAGCGCCCGGGCCTCCAGCCATACACGCCTGTCAAAAGGAACAGAAAGGTTTTCCACCAATATTAATACAGCTTTATTTTTCATATCCATGAGTTAGGTCTATAATGATCTTAGTCTTTCTTATTCTTCCTATTATTCGTTTAAACTCCTTTATATCGTGCCCGATTACAATAACATCGGACTTCTTTATCACATCGCTCAAAGAAGTAGATAAAAGCGACGAGATATGCGGGATCTCTCTTTCTATATAGGACTTATTGGAACCCGTTATCCTCGCAAGGGAAACATTCTTATCGTATATCCTGAGCTTGACCCCTTTCCCGATCAATAGTTCTGCAAGCCTTACCATCTGACTTTCCCGCAGGTCATCTGTATCCGGCTTAAAACTCAAACCAAGCATACCCACCTTTCTTTTCCCGGTCTTCATTATAGATCTAAATGCACGCTGGATATGCATATCATTGCTTCTCAGTATCGACTCGAGTAACGGCACATCCAGATTCTTGCTCTTTGCCTTATAGAGGATGGCCTTGATGTCCTTTGGAAGACAGGACCCCCCAAACGCAAAACCGGGCCTCAGATATCTCGTTGAGATATTCGATACCTTGTCCCTGCAGAAGATCTCCATGACAGCCCCGGCCTCCACTCCCATATGAGCTACTACTACGCCTATCTCATTCGCAAAACATATCTTCATGGCATGAAAGATATTATCGAGATATTTGCAGGCCTCGGCTGTCCTTATATCTGTAGCCACTACGGGTGATTTTACAAAACTGTATAAATTTAATAAAAGCGTCCTCTCTCTTTTTGTACGCGTCCCTATGATTGTCTTTGCAGGCCTGTAAAAATCTTCCAAAGAATTGCCTTCTCTCATAAATTCAGGATTTACGCACACGGCAAAATCCCTGCCTGTCTTTTTACCCGATGCACCTTCCAGCATAGGTATAATAATCTCCTCTGTAGTCCCCGGCAAAACAGTGCTTCTCACTACAACTGTATAGAACCCCTCCCGCTTCTTTAATGCAGAACCTATCTCCTTCATGACGGATTCTAAATGACGGGTATTAATGGTCCCTGTTTCAAGGGCTGGGGTACCAACACATACCAGGGCCATATCGGTCCTCATAATCGCATCCTTAGCGGAGGGGACAGCAAAAAACCTCTTTTTCTTAACCACTGTCGATAAGATCTCTCCCAGGCCTTTTTCTATAACAGGGCTTCTCCCTTTCATGATAGCCCTCGTCTTGTCCCTGTTTACGTCAACGCCTATTACGATATGGCCTTCTCCGGCAAGGCAGGCGCCTGTAACCGTCCCAACATATCCCAGTCCAAATATAGCTATCTTCATTTTTTAGTCCCCACTGAGATCCTTGTAATAAAATCTACATTACCCACAAAATAGCCTTTTGCACAGACCGTAGAGGTCCTGGTCTTTTCCCCGAATCTTTGAGAATACCATCCGCAAATAGGATTCTCTTCCCCGGTTGAAACACAGCTGCATAGAGAACTATCTGTTTCTATAAGAACGACCGCATCTCTATTTAAAATTTCAAACCGGTGGTTATCCAGTCTATTTAAAACACAATCCGGATGTAGATGAAAAAAGAGTTCCGCAAAATGTCTTTTCTTGGAAGAGAGCGAGTCTTTTATGACCATCTCTCTGGACGTTTTATCTAATAACACTTCCCTTGTATGTATAACAGGATCTTTTAATCTCGTGTATCCGGTATGGTAACCGCATGCCTTCTCATATCTATTGTTAGATGAGCAGTGCTTGAGAAAACCATCTGCCTTATAGCCCCATAGAAAGGGCCCTATCATCTCTGACTGGTCTAATCTGTCCACCCTTACCGTATTATGCGCCTTTGTGCTTCTGAAATAATCACGCCATTTGCCGCCCGAATGGTAGAGATAGGTGCCGGGGTCCACCAGTATATGACCCTTCCCTATATCCAAGGCGATACTGAGGGTATCTGCGTGTCCATGGGCAGCCAGAGATAAATAACCTAATCCCCCGCAATCAAAACTAAGAAAGATCCCTTTATCTCTCATAATATAATAACCGCCGTGCGGAAAAGACCTTGAAAGGGATGAACCGTTCCCATGTCCCAACAATAAATGTCTTCCATAGCCTTCGCGGCCTAACAGCCACAGAGAGCATTCAGATATAACGCCATCCTTCTTTTTAAAATCAGCCCTGTTAAATATAATACTGGCTGTATCTAAATTCAAACCGCCCCGGGTTTAATCTTCAAGGCGGTTTAGTTTATTGCACCTCCTCCATTCCTTTCCCCTATTGGAAGTAAACCTTCTTTTTCGTCCATTCTTCCCCTCAAAAATTTGCACCTCTTTTCCAGTTCTTAAATTCTTCCCCCTT
>CAJVXD010000071.1 GCA_913009675.1 uncultured bacterium
CACTTAGACATCTTAAAACAAACAGAGTATTTTTTCGAAGTTTTAAAGTCCAGGGCCATCATCGATGGCCTTTCAATAGGAAAAACTGTCGCCGATATTGTGAGCGCCTTAGTCGATGACCAGACCATGCTTTTAAACATGGTCCATTTAGAAAAACCTGATTATTTATCCTGTCATTCCTTAAATGTGTCGCTTCTTTCCGCCAATATAGCCGCCGCTCTAAATTATAGTCCTGAACAAGTTTTGCTATGCCGGCGGCAAGCATAAAGCCGGGGTCGGCATAGGGAACCCACAACGGCGGGTATTTATCCTCAGCGAAGAGCTTCTCGATTTCAGGCGGCATAAGGCGGCCATGGTGTTCCAGCACTACGGACTCTTGCCTCACCGCTCTGTCATCGACAACGCGGCGTGGGGCCTTGAGGTCCAGGGGGTCGATCGAGACGCACGCTACGCGAAGGTCCGGGAAGTGCTCGCGTTGGTTGGCCTCATGGGCTGGGAAGACCGCTTCCCCACCGAGCTTAGCGGCGGCATGCAGCAGCGGGTGATGATAGCCATGGCAATAGCGTCAAGGCCGGATCTATTGATCCTGGATGAACCCACGACCGCACTCGATGTAACCGTCCAGAATCAGATATTGGATTTAATAATGCAATTGAAAAGAAAGATGGGGGTTTCGATCCTCTTCATATCCCATGACCTAAGGATAATGCTGGGATTTGCAGACAGGATCGCGGTTATGTACGCCGGTGTCATAGTTGAAGAAGCGACAAGGGAAATACTGTTTTCGCGGCCAGGCCACCCCTATACCATAGGACTTATAGATTCAATCCCGTCTGTAAGGCGCAGAAAAAGGAGATTCAAGACGATAGATGGAAGGATGCCTTTATTTTCTGATCTGCCGCAAGGGTGCAAGTTTTATCCACGGTGTAAATTTAAAATGGATGAATGCCTGCAGGAGGAACCGGAATTAGATGATCTCTCATACGGGCATATTTCACGCTGTATAAGGTCGAAGGACCTGATGTCGAATGGAGCTATTAAGGATAGCCAATCTTAAGAAGGTTTTTCAAAGACATAAGATCGCAGCCGTTGATGGCGTGGGGTTTTCTATCTTTAAGGGAGAGGTGCTGGGTCTGGTAGGAGAATCAGGGTGCGGGAAAAGTACTCTCGCCAGGTCAATACTGAGGCTTACGGATACCCAGGCAGGCAGTGTCTTTTATAAAGGCGATGATCTATTAAGGTTTCCCCCGGCGAAGATGCGGGTTATTCGGAAAGAACTCCAGATAATATTTCAGGACCCTTATACGTCTCTGGACCCGCGCATAAGGATAGGAGAGGCGTTGGAAGAGGTTTATATTATACATGAGAAGGTCTCACGGAAGGAGAGGGGAAAGAAGGTGGAGGCGCTTTTGGAGACCGTAGGGCTCGGGCGCAACTGTCTTAACGCTTTGCCGTCTGAACTTTCCGGCGGAGAAAGGCAGCGCGTTGGCATAGCGAGGTCTTTAGCGACCAATCCTGAGTTTATAATATGTGATGAGCCTGTATCAAGTCTGGATATATCCATACAGGCACAGATACTCAATCTCTTGATGGACATCCAGGGCAGGAAATCCCTTACCTATCTCTTTATAAGCCATGACCTGAGCGTGATAGCTTCGATCTGCGATAGGGTCATGGTCATGCAGGGAGGCAGGATCGTTGAATCAGGGTCATGCGGAGAGGTCTTTGATAATCCTGCACAGGATTATACTAAGGGATTATTGGCCGCTGCCTTTACTCAATTTAGTTGACGTAACCACTGCGGTAACTTATTTGCATTTGGTTTAGGTTTGTTGTATAATAAACGCCTGTCAGGGAGGTTATGATGAACAATGTACTTACCTTTATAATGGCCGGCGGCAAAGGGGAAAGGCTCTGGCCGCTTACAAAGGACAGGACAAAGCCTGCGGTGCCCTTTGGCGGCGTATACAGGATAATCGATTTTGCGCTTTCCAATTGCATCAATTCAGGGTTACGTAAGATCCACGTCTTGACCCAGTATAAATCCTATTCCCTGACAAGGCATATCGCCAGGGGCTGGGATGTCCTGAACGGCGAGATGGGTGAGTATATAGACGTGATACCCGCTCAACAGCGCATTGACGAACACTGGTATCAGGGCACAGCAGATTCTATCTATCAGAATATCTATGCGATAAGAGATGAAGATCCTGATCAGGTTTTAGTCCTTGCCGGCGATCACATCTACAAGATGGATTACAGGGATATGCTTAACTTTCACAGGAAACAGGGAGCGGACCTTACGATTGGGGTGGTCGAGGTCCCGAGGGAATCTGCCTGTACGTTTGGTATCTGTGAATTTGACAAGGCATTCAGGGTAAAGACCATTATAGAAAAACCGAGCCCCTCTGCGGCAATAGTTAAGGATTCTAAAAGGATATATGCCTCCATGGGGATATATGTGTTTTCGAGGGATGCGCTGGAAAAGGTCTTAGCGCAAGATGCAAAGGATGAAGGTTCCGCGCATGATTTTGCAAAGGATATCATACCGTCCATGATAAAGGATTCTAAGATATGTGCATATGATTTCAGGGATAGAAAGTCAGACAGGCCAAACTACTGGCGCGACGTCGGAAACACAGAGGCTTATTACCGTGCGAATATGGATCTCGTGGAGGTCCTGCCATCCTTTAACCTGTATGATAAGAACTGGTCCTTTAGGACATACCAGGAACAGTTCGGCCCTGCAAAGACAGTCTTTGCAGATGACAACAAAAACAGGATAGGCATGGCCTTGAATTCCCTTGTGTCCAATGGATGTATAATTAGCGGAGGAAAGGTCTATGCGAGCATCTTGTCCCCTAATGTCAGGATAAACAGTTTTTCAGAGGTAAGAGACTCTGTTCTTATGGAAGGGGTGAATATAGGAAGGTATGCGAGGATCAGACGCACCATTATAGATAAATACGTAAAGATACCGCAGAATATGGAGATAGGGTTTGACCTCGAGAGAGACAGGAAGAGATTTACTGTGACAGGGTCCGGCATCGTCGTTATCCCGAAAGGAACGGTGTTATAGAAGATGATAAGGAAGGCTACGGTAAAGGATATACATGCTATCCAGAAGCTGATAAATCTTTACGCAAAGAAAGACCAGATGCTTCCGCGTTCAATGAATGAGCTCTATGAAAATATCAGGGATTTTTTTGTTTATGAAAAGGGGAGACATGTCCTGGGCTGTTGCGCGCTTCACGTTACCTGGGGGAATCTTGCCGAGGTGAAGTCGCTGGCGGTTTTTAAATCAGCCCGGAAACAGAAGATAGGTTCTCTCTTGATAAAGGCGGCCTTTGAGGATGCTAAAAGGCTTAAGGTGAGGCGTATCTTTGCCCTTACCTATCTTCCCGAATTTTTTGAAAGATTCGGATTCAGAAAGGTAGGACATGCTGACCTGCCGCACAAGATCTGGTCAGAGTGTATAAAGTGCGTGAAGTTTCCGGATTGTGAAGAGACTGCCCTGGTGAAGGATATCGCATAGCGCATAGGATAAACGGTATGGCATACACGATAACAGAAAAAATATTACTGGCGCATACTAATAAAAGATCGGTCGCTCCCGGCGATTTTATCTATGCAAGGATAGACCTGGCGCTTGGGAACGATATCACCGCGCCTATAGCTATAAAGGCATTTGAATCGATTGGCGCTAAGAAGGTTTTTAACAGGAATAAAATAGTGCTTGTCCCGGACCACTTTATCCCTGCAAAGGACTGGAAGAGTGCCGACCAGGCAAAGACCCTGCAGGTCTTTGCAGAGAGGCATCGGATAAAGAATTATTTTGAGGTCGGAAGGATGGGGATAGAGCATGCACTTTTGCCGGAACAGGGACTGGTGGGGCCCGGGGATTTGATTATAGGGGCTGATTCACATACCTGCACTTATGGCGCGCTTGGTGCATTTTCGACAGGTGTAGGCTCGACAGACCTCGCGGCCGCTTTTATAACAGGACGTGTCTGGCTCAGGGTCCCCGAGAGCATGAAGTTTATATTTTATGGGAGGCCGGGAAGATGGGTGGGAGGCAAAGATCTGATCTTATACACCATAGGAGACATCGGGGTAGATGGTGCGTTATACAGGGCAATGGAGTTTTCAGGTGAGGCCATTCGCAGGTTACCCATGGATGATAGATTCAGCATGTGCAATATGGCCATTGAGGCAGGCGGGAAATCAGGGATTATCGAAGCGGATGCCATTACTAATAAATATCTTGCCGGTAGAAGGTTAAAGGTTAAAGGTGTAAGGTATAGGAGCGACAGGGGTGCTGGGTATTGCAAAATTCACGAATACGATGTGAGTAAAATTGAACCGCAGGTTTCTGCCCCTCATCTCCCGAGCAATAGCGGGCCGGTAACAAGATTTAAGAATGTGAAGATAGACCAGTCAGTAATAGGTTCCTGCACAAACGGAAGGATAAGTGACCTGAGGATTGCCGCCAGGGTCCTTAAAGGTAAAAAGGTTGATTCGAGGGTAAGGTTGATAGTTATACCGGCAACGCAGAAGATATATCTGGAGGCTATAAAGGAAGGGCTGGTCGATATATTTGTAAACTCAGGCGGGGTTTTTTCAACGCCTACCTGCGGGCCGTGCCTGGGTGGGCATCTCGGTATATTGGCAAGAGGAGAGAGGGCTATTTCTACGACCAACAGGAATTTCCGCGGCAGGATGGGGCATCCCGATAGCGAGGTCTATCTCTCCAATCCCGCAGTGGCTGCAGCGAGTGCGATAAAAGGAAGGATTGCGCATCCCGATGAAATTTAAAGGCAAGGTTTGGAGATTCGGGGACAATGTAAATACGGATGAGATAATCCCCGCCAGGTTCCTTAATACCATGGACCCGGAGGAGCTCGGCGGGCATTGCATGGAAGACATCGATCCTGAGTTTGCCAAAAAGGTATCAAAGGGTGACATAATAGTGGCCGGCAGGAATTTCGGCTGCGGTTCATCGAGAGAGCATGCCCAGATAGCGATAAAGGGTGCAGGGATTTCCTGCGTGATAGCAGAAGGCTTTGCCAGGATCTTTTACAGGAATGCCATCAATGTGGGATTACCAATCCTTGAACTCAGGGATGTTTCAAAGATATCCGAAGGGGATTATCTGGAGATAGACCTGGATAAAGGGACTATCGTCAATCTATCAGAGGATAAGCTCTACAAGGCCCGACCCCTCTCCAAATTTATACAGGAGATTATTAAATCAGGCGGGCTTTTAAAGTGGATCAAATCAAAGGGGAAGAAAAATGCGAAGTGAGCAAAGCGAACGAGATCCTGAGCGACCCCGAGGTTGTCGAGGGGGAGTCGAGGGATATAAGATAGCAGTAATTGCAGGGGATGGGACAGGACCCGAGGTAATCAGAGAGGGGCTTAAGGCCCTGAAGGCATTGAGCGAGAAGAACGGTTTTAAGTATGAGACGATAGAATATGATTTGGGTGGCAAGAGATATTTGAAGACAAAGGAACTCGTTCCTGATTCTGTTTTGAAGGAACTTGGCGGCATGGATGCAATATATCTAGGCGCAATAGGACACCCTGATGTCAAGCCCGGCATATTAGAGCAAGGCATACTTTTAAAACTCAGGTTTTATTTTGACGAGTATATAAATCTGAGGCCGATTAAGCTTTATCCAGGGGTATGGACGCCTCTTAAGGATAAGGGCCCGAAAGACATAGATCTTGTGGTAGTCAGGGAAAATACGGAAGGCCTCTATAAAGGCCTTGGTGAATTCAGGGACAAGGGCACGAAGGACGAGATTGCCCTTCAGATTTCGCATAATACGAGGAGAGGTGTCGAGCGCTGCATTAGATTCGCATTTGAATATACAAGAAAAAGAAATAAAGACAAGAAATTGACACTTTGCGGAAAGACGAATGTCCTGACATATGCCTGGGACCTGTGGCAGAGGGCATTCAATGAGGTGGCAGGTGAATATAAGGATATAAAGACGGATTATGCCCATGTAGACGCGACATGCATGTGGATGGTTAAGAACCCTGAATGGTTTGATGTGATTGTAACGGATAATATGTTCGGAGATATCATCACGGATTTAGGAGCAATGATTCAGGGAGGTATGGGTATTGCTGCCGGAGGGAATATAAATCCGGAGGGCATTTCCATGTTTGAGCCAATAGGCGGGTCGGCCCCTAAATACACAGGGAGGAATGTAATCAATCCCCTGGCCGCAATATGCGCCGCAGGCATGATGCTGGAATATCTCGGTGAGGAAAATGCCGCAAGGATGCTCGAGGGGTCGGTAATGAAGGTAACATCTGAAAGGTTAAAGAGCCTGTCGGCAGGCAAGATGGGGTATTCAACGAGCGAAGTCGGTGATCTGGTGGTGGGAAATTTATAGGTAGCATAGCACAAAGCGCATAACGAGATATAATATCACCTTAACTTTACGCTTGAAGCCAGGCTTTAGGTGTAAAGTTGTTGCTGGGGGAGGATTCGATTATCATGACCAAGAAGTATGATGTTGCAATAGTTGGGGCTACCGGTATGGTGGGCGGTGAATTTATAAGGGTCCTGGAACAACGTGAATTCCCGGTTAAGAATATACGTCTTTTAGCTTCTGAACGTTCAAAGAT
>CAJVXD010000072.1 GCA_913009675.1 uncultured bacterium
GACCCAATTCTAGAAGATGTTTTTTCTGAATTTGAAGAAGGCCTAAAAAATAGACTTAAGAGCAAAGAAACTTCAAATCTATCTCATTCCACTAAGTTTTTGCGTCAAGTTTTTTCTTCCCTGTAAAATCTCATAAGCATATCGTTCCATTTTTTTCATCATCTCAAACAGAAGAAAATAGGGACAGACACTATTTTCTATAACACTTAATGTGATGCAATTTGCTTAAAACATTTCCTTAAAACATTTCCTTTGATTTTTGAGGGGGAAAGGTGTATATTAAGATATCATGTTTTAGAGGAGGTTTTTAGAAAGCTGAATAAGGGGAAGATTTAGACGGGGTGATATATGAGTGAGGTCATAAAATTAGTCCTTTTACGTCACGGCGAGAGTATATGGAACAAGGCGAATAAATTCACTGGTTGGACAGATGTGGATCTCTCTGAAAAAGGGATAGAGGAGGCAAAAGAGGCAGGTAGAGTCCTGAGGAAAGAGGGGTACACCTTTGAAGTGGCATTTACCTCTGTATTAAAGAGGGCTATAAGGACACTCTGGATAGCACTGGATGAAATGGATCTCATGTGGATACCTGTATATCGTTCGTGGCGGTTGAACGAGCGTCATTATGGGTCGCTTCAGGGCCTTAATAAGGCAGAGATGGCCATGAAGTTTGGGGAAGACCAGGTTCTTGTATGGAGAAGAAGTTATGATACGCCTCCTCCTGCGCTTGAGAAGACAGATAAACGTTATCCCGGTAATTACCCTATGTATAAAGATATGGATGAAAAGGATATTCCCTTGACAGAATGTTTAAAGGATACAGTGGCACGTTTTTTGCCTTACTGGCATGATACAGTAGCACCTGCTATAAAATCCGGTAAAAAGGTCCTGATAGCTGCACACGGTAACAGTCTGAGGGCACTTGTGAAATATTTGGATAAGGTTTCGGATGAGGCAATAGTGAAATTGAACATACCTACAGGCATACCGCTTGTTTACGAACTCAACTCCGATCTAATCCCCATCAAACATTACTACCTTGGTGATCAGGAGAATGTCAAAAAGGCCATAGCCTCAGTAGCCAGCCAGGGTAAGGCCGCCAGATAAATACAGAAGTTAGTGAACGGTTTAAGGTGTGAGGTTTAGGGTTAACCTTACATTCAGCAACCTTATGTTTCAACTGGAGCAGTGCCCTTGACGATTGGATAATCATAGGGTATAGTTTTAGTTTAGAAAGGGAGGTGGGGTATGGATTGGAATGCTGTAGTTATGGAGCCTGTAAAGGAGGTACTTACCAGGGTAGCCGGGTTTTTGCCAACCCTTATAGGGGTGCTGGTAATCCTTGTAGTCGGCTGGATTGTGGCAGGGATGATCAAAACCATTGTGGTCAAGGTCTTGAAACTAATCCAGCTTGATACGGCAAGTGAAAAATCAGGCCTTGGTGATGTTTTAAGGAGAGGCGGCATAAGACAAACTGTCTCTGAATTGATAGGGGTGCTTATCTATTGGCTTATAATGTTATTGGTGTTTATGACCGCCTTAAACGCACTCGGTATGACAGTAGTAGCCTCATTGCTGGACAAGGTCATACTCTATATACCCAATGTAATAGCGGCAGTGTTTATACTCTCTCTGGGTATATTCTTTTCTAGCATGGTAGGGACCATAGTCCGCACTGCTTCAAGTAACGCGGGTATCGATCAGGCGAAATTCCTTGGTCAGGTTACTCAGTCAGTCATCATGATATTTGCAGTTATAATAACACTTGAACAGCTCAATGTCGCTTCATCCATATTGAATCTAGCCGTTAATATTATACTGGCTTCAATAGGTCTGGCCTTAGCCATAGCAGTAGGGCTTGGGTCAAAGGATATTGCCGGGAAGATGATGCAGGAGTTCATAGACAAGCTGAAAAGCAAATAGCAAAGTTGTCTGAGTTTTTGGTTAATTTTTGAGCCCTGCATCCGTTTTAACGGATGCAGGGTTTTTTAGTTATCCAGGACGTGAGAGAGGCTTCGTCTTGACATGCCAACCATCATTATATACAATAAGAGAGAATGAAAGACGATTGGACGTTATGCCGTTGAAGGCCTTAAGCTTACATATCAGGGGATATTTACAAAGCCGCAGTTTTCAGCAGTCCTGCCTATCTGGGGGGGGGTATTCAGGAAGGATTCCGATAGTGTAACCAGGCAGAATTTATCGATATCTGTAATCGCCGGCATTGTTAATAGAAACGGACAGACAGTAACGAGGAGGTAGGAAAATGAAAAACATAAGCATAAGAGACGTTGCAAGAGAAGCAGGTGTTTCTATAGCTACAACCTCGCGTGTCCTCAATAGATTATCTACAGTCAAAAAGACGAACAAGATACGCGTAGAGGCCGCAATCCGTAAACTTAAATTCAGGCCCAATGTGAGCGCACAGCGTCTTGCCTCAAAACGCAATAATGCCATAGGCCTTGTTATTCCGAGATACTCCGATATCTTTCATTCGTTTTACGCCCTTCAGGTTCTAGAGGGGGTAGGCCTTGCCGTGGAAAGATTAAGACTGGATCTGTTATTGCATATCACTAACGGGGACAGTTTTTTAAATATCTCAGCGGTCGAGGGCCTGATATTTTCTGATATTATAGGCAATGAGGAAGAGGTGGATGCCGTCTTGGAAATGGAACTTCCGTGTGTCATCATGAATTATCTCACCAAGGATCTGCCTGTCTCGTGTGTGGCTATAGATAATTTTGGATCGGCATGCAAGGCCTTAGAGCATCTTATCAAATTAGGTCATTCCAGGATTGCTACTATTACCGGAGAGTTAAGGTCTCAGGTAGCCATAGATAGGTTAAATGGATACGTAAAAACTCTGGAAAGGCACAGAATAGAGAAGAGGCAGGCCTATATAAGATATGGAGATTTTGGAAGAGATTCGGCAGTTAAAGCTACAAAAGAACTCCTAAGGCTGAAGGATCCTCCTACGGCTATCTTTGCTGCCAGCGATGAGATGGCCGTAGGCGCCATCCAGGTGTGCATTGAAAACGGTATCAACGTCCCCCGGGATATGTCTATCATGGGATTCGATGATAATCCCCTGGCATTAGGTTTCTCTCCGATCCCTATTACTACTATGAGACAGCCGTTGCATAAGATGGCCGTCGAGGCCACTGGAATATTGCATAAGATTATAACCCGGAAGATAAAAGGTAAGAAAGATATAGTCCTTTCAAGTGAACTCATAGAACGCAGCTCCTGCCAAAGGTTAACCTGATTCTATGGACGGGTTGACAATTGTTAAATCTGTGTGTAAAATATCCCTGATACACTAGGTTTTAAATCATATGATAAAATCTGTCCTGAATAATATACTATCCGGTAAGGCTATAGAATTTGAGGAAGCAAAGGAGCTTTTAGATACAGGAAGGGAGGAACTGTATCTTCTTATGCATGCAGCTGATACCATAAGGCGGAGGTCTTGCGGTAATAAGATCGATCTATGTTCTTTGATAAATGCAAAGAGTGGGTTCTGTTCGGAGGATTGCAAGTTTTGTGCCCAATCCAGTCACTATAAAACGGATTGCAAGGTTTACCCTTTTATCGGCGTCGAAAGGATTGTCAAGAAGGCAAAAAAGGCAAAGGGATGGGGGGCGGATAATTTTTGTATCGTAATTAGCGGGACGGGGCCGACAGAAGAGGAGTTCGATAAAATAAAAAAGGCAATAGAGAGGATAAATAAAGAAGTCGGGATAAAGGTAGATTGTTCTTTAGGGAGTTTGCGGATAGGTATGGTCAAGGCATTGAAGGAGTTGAGGGTAGAGAGGTATAATCACAATTTAGAGGCATCCGAGGATTTTTATAAAAGTGTCTGCACGACCCATTCTTATAATGGGCGGGTGAGTATGGTGGGGATGTTAAAAGACGTGGGATTAAATCCATGCTGTGGTGGTATAATAGGGATGGGGGAGACGCCCGAACAAAGGATAAGGCTGGCGTTTAGTTTAAAAAGGTTGAATGTAAAATGTGTCCCCGTAAATATACTTAATCCTAGAAAAGGGACGCCCCTGCAGGATATAGAGACGCTTTCCCCATTTGATATAATAAAGACGATAGCTGTTTTCAGGTTGATATTGCCCGGGGCTATAATAAAGATTGCGGGGGGCAGAGAATATACCCTGCGTGATTTGCAGGCAATGGTATTTATGGCAGGGGCAAATGGCATGATAATAGGCGGGTACCTGACTACGAAGGGTAGGTCAGTCGAACAGGATCTGCAGATGCTGCGAGATCTAGGATTTGAGCTTTAATGTTGTGCTAATAGATTGCGTTACATGAAGTTATTTTGTAGTATAGTAAAGCATAGAGCGCTTTCCTATACTACTGAAAATTGCAGAAGGTCATGGTCAAAGGCGATTTTCTTGTATAAAGACAGGGGGAGGATATGAAGGAGATTCGAATTGCAGTTTTGGGAGCAGGGGGGCTTGGAAAGGCATGCTTGGAGGTAGCAGGGAAGAAAAAGGAGCCAAGGGTTGTTGCCATTTGTGACTCGCACGGCTATCTATATTCTAAAGAGGGCATAGGTTTGGAAGATCTAAAAGGCCTGAAGCCATCCAAGGATCCTATAGGAGAGATTATAAAATTAAGACATAGATATGACGGAATTTTTGTGGCACTTCCGAATTTGCCAAATGAATTTATCCCAGGTGTAATAAGGCGTTTTATATCCGCAGGTTATAGCGGTGTTTATACCTGTGCATTAAAACGCACAAGTGCAATTAAGTTAATGATGAGATTAGATGCCGGTTTCAAGAGAAATAAAAGCGTATATATAGCAGGATGCGGTGCAACCCCTGGGCTTCTATCAGCTGCAGCGGTATTGGCCGCGCAGTCATTTACGAAGGTTGAAGATGTAAATATCTGGTGGGGGGTTGGTATTTCAAACTGGGACGCATACAGGGCGACCATCAGGGAAGATATTGCACACCTGTCGGGGTATACAGTTAGTAGGGCAAAAAGGATGACAGATGAGGCGGTTGAAGAGCTGTTAGATAAGACAGATGGAAGACTTGTCTTGCATAATATGGAGCATGCAGATGATATCCTGCTTAAAAGGGCAGGGGTGGTTGATTCCATGAAGAAGGTTTCGGTAGGTGGCGTAATGGATACAAGACACGCAAGAAAACCTGTCTCTACGACAATGACCCTTACCGGTACGACCTTTGAAGGTAAGAGATCCAGCCATAGATTTATATTAGGTGACGAAACATCCATGGCGGCCAATGTTATTGGACCTGCCTTTGGTTATCTTAAGCGAGCAGTCTGGCTGAAGAAACATCGGATATACGGTATATTCGGCTCGACTGAATTTATGCCTATGGTGATGAGGTAGCTAGTCTCTAGTGTCAGTACAGACAAAATTTTGAAAATGCTGGATCTGGATTCTCTATTACAGCAGGAACTACAAGGACTGAAGGATAGGGGACTTTTCAGGGAGATGCGGCGGATCGATGGTATGCAGGGGCCTACTGTTATCATCGATGACAGGGAAGTAATTCTCCTTTCATCCAATAATTATCTGGGCCTCGCCGGTCATCCTGAGGTGATTGAGGCCCAGTACCGGGCAGCAAAGGAATTTGGTGCTGGTTCGTGTGCCTCCCGCCTGATTTCAGGAAATATATCCTTATATGAAAGATTAGAGGAAAAGATAGCTGATTTTAAAAAGACCGAGGCTGCAATTGTCTTTTCTACAGGATATATGACAAACGTAGGGACGATCACTGCGCTTGCAGGAAAGAAGGACCTTATAGTTTGTGACAAACTCAGTCACGCAAGTATTATAGACGGCGCTCGTCTAAGCGGTGCAGCGTTCAGGGTATATCCCCATAAGGACCTTGAGCGGTTAGAGGAGATCTTGAAAAGGTCTATCCGGTACAGGAAAAGGATTATTGTTACAGACGGTATTTTTAGTATGGATGGCGATATAGCGCCTCTTATAGGACTGATAGGGATCTCAGAGAGATTTGATGCCATTTTGATGCTGGACGATGCCCATGCTACAGGTGTATTAGGTAAAGACGGGAAGGGGACTTGCGAATATCTCGGGATAAAAGAAGGTGTGCATATTCAGATGGGGACACTCAGTAAGGCACTGGGGAATCTTGGCGGATTTATCGCTGGTTCAAGGCCCCTGATAGAATATATCCGTAATAAAGCCAGGTCTTTTGTATATTCCACTGCATTGCCACCGGCAATACTGGGTGGCTGCATCAAGGCCATAGATATAGTCCAGGGGAACGCAGGATTGAGAGAAAGGCTATGGTCTAATGTGAAGAAATTTCGAGATGCGCTGTTGAAACTGGGCCTTAACACCCTGGATTCAAAAACACAGATAATTCCGATATGTATAGGCGATGCTTCTGCTGCCATGAAGGCATCTGAGTTTTTATTAAAGAATGGGATCTTTGCGCCGGGCATAAGGCCGCCAACGGTGCCGAGGCATAGATAGATCGGAAGAGCACACGTCTGAACTCCAGTCACACTGATATATCTCGTATGCCGTCTTCTGCTTGAAAAAAAAAAAGAACCAAACAACTGTTAATGCCAGGATAGTAA
>CAJVXD010000073.1 GCA_913009675.1 uncultured bacterium
GGAGTAGAGTAGAGTGATCAGTGGTTGATGCATGAGACATGAAGATAGTTTTACGTGTTGTTGTATTTTTTTTTTAATGATACGGCGACCACCGAGATCTACACTCTTTCCCTACACGACGCTCTTCCGATCTCTGAAAGTTAGGTTATGCCAAAAAAAAAGAAAAAAACCCTCCTCCATAAAGATCTCAAAGAAAAAATAAAGCAGCTCTCTGCATTATACGAGATTGGTAAGTCTATAACCTCGACTCTCCATTTAGATAAGGTCTTAAGGCTTATTACAAAAAAGGCAGCTGTGATCATGAACGCCTCTTCCTGTTCTTTGAGGCTTCTTAACAGCTCTGAGCAGAGATTGATATTGAGATGTGCCTATGGCCTTGATAAGGATTTGTTCAAGATCAAGAGGAGCTTGAGGGTGGGAGAAAGTATAGCCGGCCGTGTAGTTAAAAACGGCAACCCCTGCATTATCAATGACATCAGGAAGGAAAAGCGATACAAATATCCTTATCTGGCAAGGCAAAGGGGATTACGTTCCCTGGTTACAGTACCCCTTCTCCAGAGAAACAGGATCATCGGTGTTTTAAGCATTTATAATAAAGAGCCGGCTAAATACACAGGGAAAGATGCCATGCTTCTGTCTATGTTTGCAGGCCAGGCAGCCATTGCAATAGAAAATGCAAGGTTGTATGAACAGGCCGAACAGGGGTATATGAATACCATAAAAACCCTTTCCAATATCATAGATGCTAAAGACAGCCATACATATGGACACTCTGAACGTGTAATGGAGTATTGCATAGATGTGGCAAACCAGCTCAGGCTTTCCGAACACAATAGAGAGGTATTAAAATACGCCAGTCTCCTGCATGATATAGGAAAGATAGGGATCGATGTGGGTATACTCAGAAAACCGTCAAAACTAAACGAGGAAGAGTGGAAGATAATGGTCATGCACCCGGTATTGGGCTCCGGTATAGTGGAACAGATAGGTTTCCTGAATAACCTGGCGCCTATAATCTTGCGGCATCACGAGAGATATGATGGAAAGGGATACCCCGGGAGATTGAAGAAGAAAAAGATACCTCTTGGCGCAAGGATACTTTCGGTTGTGGATGCATACGAATCAATGGTTTCAGACAGGCCTTACAGAAAGGCCTTGTCGTTCAAAAAGGCAGCTCAGGAGTTGATAGACGGGTCCGGCGCGCAATTCGATCCAAAGATAGTAAAGTTATTTTTAAAAATAATCGATAAGAAAAGGAAAAACGGCAAATAGTGCATAAACGCATAGGCGCATAAGAGCATAAGTATCAAGCAACTTATGCATTTATGGGTTATGCGCTTATGCACTTTTTTTATGGTGCAGGCCCTTCTCTTTCCTTTTAATCCGGCGGGAACTCCCCCGCCTGTAAAGAGGCGGGGATGAAAGCAGTCCCTCTCAAGCAGGGCAGCACAGGGTGTTGAAGGACGTTCGGCCAAAAGATATGTTGTTTGTAGGGCTGGGCCTCACTCTCTTTTATTTTGACAGGCAGTCTTTTTAGTTGTTCGTCAATCATATATTTCGCAAAATAAACAAGCCTTCAACACCCTGTGCTGCCCTGCTTGAGAGACGAGCAAGGCTCGTAACAGTAAGAGCCACGTCCGTAAGGACGCGGGAATCTACGAAGGGGTCTAAGCGAGGAGGATTTCTTGTGTCAAAGGTCGAAAAGGACATAATTATTGCTATACACAAAGCGGTAAAGGCTGCGTTTCCGGATTGCCCCGCGGATACCCTATCGAATATTTATCTGGAGATACCCAAAGAAAAGAGATTCGGAGATTTCTCTACGAACATCGCTATGCGTCTTACCAGGGATTTAAAGAAGGCGCCTCTGGATATCGCAACCGTCATTGTGAAGAAAATCAAAAAGACTGATGCAATACAGGATATCAGGATAGAGGGGCCGGGTTTTATAAATCTCTATCTTTCGGACAGGGTGCTCATAGAGGCCTTACGGGAGATTATTGGGGCAGGCGATGGCTACGGTTGCCTGCCTATAGGTAATGGCAGGGAGGTGCAGATAGAATTTGTAAGCGCAAATCCAACAGGCCCTCTTACTGTAGCACATGGGCGGCAGGCAGCCGTAGGTGACAGCCTTGCCAGGATCCTCGAATCCTGCGGATATAAGGTTACCCGTGAATATTATATAAATGATGAGGGTGTCCAGATGGATATCCTTAGCAGGTCCGTAAAGGCGAGATTTATGGAATTGATGGGTGAAAAATCAAGTTTCCCGGAAAACGGATACAAGGGCGCCTATATCTATGAGATTGCAAAGGAAATGCACAAATCCCCGCGGATTAAAAAACAGATTGCAGCGGACATCGAATCCGGGCTGTCGGAAGATTTTTTTAAAGACTATGCCTATAAATGGATTATGCGCACGATAAAAAAGGACCTGCAGGATTTTGGAGTCAGTTTTGATGTATGGTATAGCCAGAAGGGGTTGCTCGAATCAGGGAAGATAGAAAAGGCGTTCTCTCTTTTAAAGACGAGGGGGTTTTTATATAAAAAGGATGGTGCTACATGGTTTTCCTCCACAAGATTCAGAGACGATAAAGACAGGGTGGTTATCAAAAAGGACGGCAGCCTTACGTATCTTGCTTCTGATATAGCTTATCACAGGGAAAAGTTCGAAAGGGGATACGATAAGGTAATAGATATATGGGGGCCGGACCACCACGGTTATGTAAACCGCCTTAAGGCGGCATGCGAGGCGCTCGGCTTCGATAAGGACAAGCTTTCAATCCTGATATCACAGCTCGTTACGCTTTACAGGGATAAAAAACCAGTAAGGATGTCCACAAGAGAGGGAGAGTTTATAACGCTGAGGCAGGTAATAGATGAGGTCGGCAGGGATGCAGGCAGATTCTTTTTTATAATGAGGCGTACGGATAGTCATCTTGATTTTGATTTAGAGCTTGCAAAGGCCAGGACCATGGACAATCCCGTTTATTATATTCAGTATGCCCACGCCAGGATAGCGAGTATTATTAAATTTTATACCGATGCCCTGTCATCATCCCCTCTTTCCCCAAAAACGGAAGGGGTTCGGATAAGCGAGGATTTACATCTCCTGGATAGACCAGAGGAGATAGGCCTTGTTAAAAAACTGATGCAATACCCCAGGACAGTAGAGATGGCATCCCGCAATCTAGAACCCTATATAGTCTTATCCTACCTCCAGAACCTGGCCAGCCTTTTCCATTCGTATTACAATTCTTGTCGAATAGTTACAGAAGATAGCTCGCTTAGCGCTGCAAGGATTGCCTTGGCGAAGGTTATTAAATCCGTACTTTTTAGCGGACTGAGGCTCCTGGGTGTAAACACTCCTGAGAAGATGTGAAGTTAATTTATTTTACTTTATGTCTTGAGTATACTGTTAAAATAAAACGGTGGGGGTAATTCACACCCTGATGGTAGCGAAACAGAGAAGATTGAGTTACGACTCCGAACATATTCCGGACCGTAACTCAAGTGCTCATTATATGTTTGAATCCATAAAGATCTATAAGGGGGAGGATTTAGATTATACCCTGCTTGCCGGAGAATTGACAGAATACGGCTACGAGAGGTGCGTGGGTATCTCTGAGCAGGGGGATTTCAGTATGCGCGGCGGAATAATAGATATATTCCCTCCCACATTCGAGGGGCCTGTGCGGATCGAGCTCTCCGGAAATAAAGTGCTCTCTATAAAAAGCTTCAGTATAGCCTCGAGCGAAACACTTGAAGAGCATACAATGGTTATCATACTGCCGAGGCTTGGCCTCTATCCAAAAAGAAAGAAGGCCAGGGCGCTTGAGCTGGGAGAAAAAGCCCCTCTCGAATCCTTTATAGATCTTCGACTAAACGATTATGTGGTTCACGTAGATTATGGGATAGGTATCTTCAGGGGGTTCGAGAAGATAGATTTTAAAGGCGCCAAAAGGGATCATATGGTTATAGAATATGCCGGAGAAGATAGATTGTACGTCCCCATAGAAGAGATGCATCTAATACAGAGATATGTAGGTTTTGAAAAAAGGCCGCCAAGGATACATAGTTTAACCACAAAGACATGGAAGAAGACAAAAGAACGGATCAAAAAGGGTATCTATTCGATAGCATTTGAACTCCTGGAATTGAACGCAATGCGTTCCAGGCTGCCGGGCTTCCCCTTTTCCAGGGATACAGACTGGCAGCTCCGGTTTGAAGAGAGTTTCCCGTTCAAGGAAACGCCTGACCAGATGCGTTCCTGCAGAGAGGTCAAGCAGGACATGGAGTCAACTAAACCGATGGACAGGCTTTTATGCGGCGATGTGGGGTATGGAAAGACAGAGGTTGCCTTACGCGCAGCATTTAAGGCAGTAATGGACAATAAACAAGTGGCGATACTGGTCCCCACAACACTCCTTGCCGAACAGCATTTCATTACCTTCAAGGAGAGGGTGAAGGATTTCCCTGTTAATGTAGAGATGATAAGCAGGTTCAGGACAGCGGGCGAGGTATCCCGCATATTGAAGGATATCGAAAAAGGGGTCGTCGATATAGTGATAGGGACGCACGCTATACTCAGGGGTGATATAAAATTTAAGGACCTGGGCCTCCTTATTATAGATGAAGAACAGAGATTCGGCGTAAGAGACAAGGAGAGATTGAAAAAAATGCGCATGCTCGTAGATGTCCTTACGCTTACAGCAACGCCTATACCCAGGACCCTGTATATGTCCCTTATGGGCGTCAAGGACATGTCTATTATTGAAACACCTCCGCAGGAGAGATTACCCGTAGAGGTAAAGGCCTTGCGCTATGATAAGGAGGTAGTAAAGAGGGCCATCTTAAGGGAAAAACGCAGGGGTGGACAGGTATTTTTTATCCATAATAGGGTTAAAGGCATTGATAATATCGCCTTAGGGCTTTTAAAGGAGATGCCCGAGGTAAAGATAGGCGTTGCCAATGGACAGATGCATTCGAAGGAGCTGGAATTCGTAATGAGAGAATTTATAAAAGGAAAGATTGACGTCCTTGTCTGTACGGTTATAATAGAGTCGGGGATAGACATACCAAACGCCAATACCTTGATAGTAAATCATGCAGATATGTTTGGACTTGCAGACCTGTATCAACTTAAGGGAAGGGTAGGTAGGTTTAAGCGTAGGGCATACGCGTACTTTTTAATACCGAAGGGACGTATAATAAGCAAGGAGTCAGAACGGAGACTCAGGGCAATAGAACGTTATAGAGAGTTAGGGTCAGGTTTTAAGATTGCGATGGAGGACCTGGAGATAAGGGGGGCAGGTAATATCCTGGGTTCACAGCAACACGGATATATCTCGGCTGTAGGATTTGATCTATATTGCAGGATGATGAGGGAGGTTGTAGCCGGTTTGTAATACTTTCGATGTTAGGTAATAGCCTCAGACCTCCCGGCATAGCAGGCTGTGGGGACGTAAGATTGCCCCAGCGCGGCAATCTTACTCCGTTTTTAGCCTCGCTCGTTTTTGGGCCGGAGAGTCCTGAGAAAAGCCTCTTTATTTTTTGCGGGCATGGTGTCCTTTTGCCATTAGGCAAAAGGACGAGCAAAAAATAAAACGGAGCGAAAGCCGCCTCGCTGGGGCGGCCGAACGTCTTTTCTCAGGACTCTCCGGCCCAAAAGACACCGTGCCCGCTCGGCTAAAAAAGGCCCCACAGCCTGCTATGCCGGGAGGTCTAAACCAATGATAAACTGTTACCCAACTGTCCAAATAGTATAAGGTTGTAGCCGGTTTAAGTTGATATCTTGAGTGTCTTGAGGTGAAGGATTAAGCAAGGGGATAGTATCTATGCATAAATTTAAGATCTGTGTGTTGTTGTTAGCAGTTGTTATGGTGTTTCCTGTATGCGCCCACGCAAAGCTCGTTAATAAGGTGGTTGCTATTGTGAACGATGAAGTTATAACACAACATGATGTGGATCAGCTGCTCGCGATATTGTATGCCCAACAGGTGCAGGCCTACAAGGGAGGAGAACTGCTCCGGAAGATGGAGAAGTTAAAACAAGACATTTTGAAGCAGATGATCGAAGACAAGCTCATACTCAGCCGTGCGAAAGAGTTGGATATAAAGGTGAGGGAAGAAGAGATAAACAAGAGGCTGGAGTATGTTAAAAGCGGATTTGCCTCAGAAAAGGATTTCTATAAGATGCTCGAGACTCAGGGCATTACGGTTGCAAATCTAAAGGATAGATACAGGGACCAGATAATGATGAAAAAACTTGTGGATTCCGAGATAAAGTCAAAGGTCTCTGTCCTGCCTTCGGAGATATCTGAATACTATGAAAGGCACAGAGATGAATTCATGCAGGATGAGAAACGCAGGGTAAGACACATACTCATAAAGGCAAAGGATAACGTAAGTTTTGAGCTGGCCAAAGTGGAGATAGAGAGAATCTATGGTAAGCTTAAGAAGGGCGCTGATTTTGCCGAACTTGCAAAAAAATACTCGCAGGGGCCTAATAGGGAACAGGGCGGCGATATGGGTTATATCGGTCGCAACGAGATGCTTGAAAAACTGGACAGGGTCATTTTCTCTCTTAGCCCGGG
>CAJVXD010000074.1 GCA_913009675.1 uncultured bacterium
GTTACGCCCAAAGAAGCCGCATGTATGCCATCCTGGGTATTCCCATAAATTAGCTTTATATCCATGTTAGCTGCAATGTCAAAATATCTATATGCTGTCTTAACGTCTCCAATCTCAACGGCTATGGCAGCATGGATACCTGCGCTCAATGAAGACTTATGGAGGGTCCTCTTTAAGTAATAATAAAAATTTCTCTTCTTGGTCTTTATATCAAAATTATCCGGCAGGAGGTAAAGAAGCATTACAACGTCTGCCTGTTTTAAAAGCTGCGTCTTGCCGACATCCTGCAGTTTTATCTTCTTCGGCATAGACGGAATAGGATATCTTGCCATATTCCTAAATTCTACATTCCTCTTTCTAAAAAACCCATCGAATTGCTCTATAAGAAGACTGCTGTTCTTTATCTTAGATTTAATCCTGGGGACAATCCTTCTCCATTCCTTCACCTCTACATGTCTCAAATCTATTTTTCTGGATATCTGGGAAAGTTGATGAGGGTATAGCCTTTTCATCTTCTGATACATGCCGCATGCTATCAGGAGATTGTACCTGGCCATCTCATTAGTATAGACATTATTATCAACACCCTCATGAAACTCGTCAGGACCTATCACGCACTTTATTTCATATATATCTTTCTTCGGATTATACTTAACCCTGGAGGCCCAGAATCGTGCAGTCTCAAAGATCATCTCAAAACCATATCTGAGCATAAAGCGTTTGTCCTGCGTAACCACATAATATTTATATACAGCATATGCGATATCAGCTGTGATATGGTGCTCCATCTCATGTGTCCTTATCTGGATAAGGCTGCCATCAAAGTTTTTGGCCCAGGCAGGCGTAGTCTCTTCTCCGGTCGCAGCCGATTCCCATGGAAACATGGCACCCTTATACCCCAGGCTTTCAGCTATCCTTTTTGCCTTAGCAAGCCTGTTATATCTATAAAGAAGCATGTTTTTTGCCAGATTGGGCCTTGTGTACATAAAAAATGGAAGTATGAATATCTCTGAATCCCAGAAGATATGGCCCCGGTATCCTTCGCCGCTTAATGTCTTCGCGCCTATACTGGATTGTCCGTTGTCTTCCCTCCCGCATATCAATAGATGATAGATATTAAAACGAAGCGTCTTCTCAAACTCAGGCGAACCTTTTATTCCGATGTCGGAAACCGACCATAGTCTATCCCACGAAGCCATATGTTCTCGCAAGATCCTCTTAAAACCCATATTAGTGCTCTTTTTGAGAAAACCCTTAACGACTGCCTTTGTATGTTTCGATTTCGCCTCTTTATTCATAAAAATAGATACCAGGCTCGTGATACATGCCGTCTGGTTCTTCTTGAGCCTTATCTGAGTTGTTACATCTTTGGCAAAACGCATGGAGCCATCCTTTTCCACAAGTAAAGACTTCCCATAGGCAACAAGGATATCCTTCTCCAATGTCTTGACTGCAATGTATTCACCGGTATCAAACTGCGAGACCTCTTCTATCCTGAAATGCTTCTTGTTCCCCTCTGTAAGAAAACCCACATTTGTCACTGAAAGGTCTAAGAGGTTCTGTACTGTGAAGACCGCTGGTGCGTCGAGGGGCGTGATATAAATCTGTATTGCTATAATGTGTTTGTTGCGCATGCTTACAAATCTCAAAGATTGATAGTCAAACCTCTTCTTATGGCTGTTTTGATAAATGGTATGGCGCATCAAAAGACCGTGGCGCATGTCCAGCATCCTTTCATGCTGCAGCATATCCATCGTGCCTACGCCTATACGCTCTCCGCCTGTAATTAACTTTATATTGACAGGATTTGGCAGGTTCACAAGCTCGGTTATCCGTGCCCCTGTCTTGTCGTATAAACCTGCTATGTATGTGCCGGGCCTTGAATCCTCAGGGACCTCTTCGAGTATGCCGCGGATCCCTATAAATCCGTTCCCAAGGGAAAACTGGCTCTCTCTTACTGCCTGTATAGACCCCTCCCACTCTCCTTCCTTAAACAGCCAACCTTCACCAGGATTGTAGGTACTAAAAAAATCTCTCATCGAAGACCCAATTAGTTCTTACGGTATATCTTAAAATAACGCCTTTACCTTCCCTGCATCAATCTCTCCTAAATCACTCACAACCAAATCTGCCTTATTTAGACGCTCCGGCCTGCCATACCTGTCTATCCCGACGCACCTCATACCTGCCCTCTTTGCTGCCTCCACACCTAAAACGGCATCCTCAAAGACAACACACCCCTCAGGCCCTGCTGACATCTTATCGGCGGCCATAAAAAATGCCTGGGGATCGGGTTTCCCCTTTGTAATATCATTACCTGTTATTATTACATTAAATAGATCGGCCAGGTTCGTCTTTTTCAGTATCGGCAGGCAATTCTTGCTCGAAGAGATTACAGCCACCTTCAGGCCCTCCTTCTTGAAATCTTTGATTAAAGATACGGTCCCTGCGTAAACCGGTATATCTTCCTTATCAAGGTATTCCAAAAAGTAACCCTGTTTTTTATCGCCGGCCCTCTGTAAACCATCCCTATCTAAATCCCTCAATATGGCCCTAGCCCCGTCAATCCTGGGGATGCCGTCTACCTTCTGCTTATAATCCTCGAAGCTAAAGTCTTTACCATATTCCTTAAACATCCTCTGCCACGCCTTAAAGTGAAAAGGCACTGTATTGACTATGACACCATCCAAATCGAATATCGCTGCATGCATCATCTTCTCTCCTCCCGATATGTATAACTAAATCCAGATTGGGATTGCTTTCTTTAACATAGAGCCTAAATCATATAGTGTTTTATTATAACTCTTCGGGAGAGATTAAACAATATAAAAATAGAGGGGGTCTTCGGCGAGTTTATTAAAAGGGCTGTTCAATATTCTGCGATTGCCCCTGTCGTCAGGGAGACGAAAGGGGGCTCTGATGTTAGACCTCGGCATATTCACTTTTTTCTCATAGAATAGGAAACAAGGCCGAGTATCGAAACAGCAACAATCAGGAGGATTAAGATAATACCCTGAATAAATCTGGCGGATGCTATGCCAGGTGTTTCTTTTATTATAACGGCACCGTCTTTATCAGAGCTCGGCTGACCTTGTTTTAACCTCAGGTTGCCGCTATTATCCATCCAGAGATAATATTCGCGGCCCTGGCCATTACTCATTACGATCCTGCTGGGAGCCTTAAGGTTCCCTTTTAATATTAGATCCTTCTTAAGGGTAAGGGTCCCTGACATAACAGCATCCACGTCATTTCTCATAAGCTGGCTGGACTCCACCATATCAATAGTCTCTGTATTCATTGCATAGGCCGAACTTGCAAGTTTTATGCGTGGACTCATCTCGCCGTCGCTCGCGACCTCCACTCCTAACCAGAGGTCTTTATTAAAATCTATATCGAGAGATTTGTTGGAACCAAGAAGGACATTGAATATACCATTGTTTAAGATAAGGATGTGACCTTCTTCCCAGAGAGGCAAACCTCCTCTAGCTACATCATAGAATCTAAAGGTGACGAGGTAATTTCCTGATAAGGGACTGCCGCTCTTATCGGTAAATCTACCCTGATAGTTTATAACGCGGGGGACGGCTGCATAAATCGAGGCGCTAAAACATGCAATTCCTGTTAACAGAACTATAACTATAGCAAACCTTCTCATCTCTGCCTCTCCGGTGCCATGTACCACGATAATTTTACACTCTTGTGTGTCACAAAGGTGTAAAATTATTTTCTATATTGATGGTGCCGAGGCCCAGAATCGAACTGGGGACACACGGATTTTCAGTCCGTCGCTCTACCGACTGAGCTACCTCGGCTCTTCATTCGTGTATCATTTTATCAAACAACCTTATTATGTCAATATAAATCAGGGGTACTGTATCATGTTTTCCTCTTAATTGACGATATAGACCTCTACGTCCTTTAATGTCTTTACAAACTTCAGGCCTTCCTGGATCCCCATTACAAAAACCGCCGTAGAAAGCGCATCCGCCTCTTCTGCTGAGTCAGCTACAATAGTCACGCTCCCGATATCTTCGGCGGGATTACCAGTGAAAGGATTTATTATATGAAAAGGCCTCTCGTAATCCCCTGATGTCGAAACAGCCCTGTCCTTCAGACTTAGTTTATATATAATATTACGTTTGTCCTTTGGATCTCGTATGCCTATACGCCAACTCTCTCTGCCAGGGGGACTGCCCAAGGCAAACATATTGCCGCCGATATTTACGAGGGCATTCTTAATCCCATACGAACTCAGGATATCTCTTGCCCTGTCAACGGCATAGCCCTTTGCTATGCCTCCCAGGTCTATCTTTATGTCCCTGGAGAGAAAACGCACCGATCCCCTACCCCTATCCAGCAATATATCTTTATATCTCCCCTGTGTCTTAGACCCGGCTGTTATATCAAAACTCCCCCCGGATATCTTACTATAATTAATGGAACGCTCTATAATCCCAAACAATCCCGGGCTCACGATTACCTCTTCTTTTCCTGCCGATCTATTTAATCTTGAAAGTTCACTGTCTTTATCAAATTTGCTGAAAACCTTCTCTATGCGTCTCATCTCTTTAAATGCCTCATCCATTGCATCCATGGCATTGCTCTTATCGGGACTAAGGCATGATATCTCGGCAAAGGTATCCATCAAAAGGCGGTTTTCCTTAAATAAGACAGGCTGGCTGCACCCTGAAAGAAGGGACAGGAACAAAATATAAAAGGATATCTTTCTCATAATGAAAACATGGGTCTTATAACAAAAACCCGTCCGCCTTAGGCGGACGGGTCTAGACATAATATATAAAGTCCCCGGGAGTTAAAACAAAAATACAGTTGCGGCTACTACGGTTGACCAATTGCCATTAGGGTCTATTATAGTGGACTGGGCGATATTACCGGTCTTAACTATCTTGTCGCTCATCCTGTATTCTTCCTTTATCTCGTCCCAGTTTTTAGAATCATCAAAATCCGAAAAACCCAGGGTAGAGGCGAGCATCCTGGCTGCAAGTTCCTCTGCATAATCACCTGCGGTCTCGTCTGTCTGGCCATAGGCATGGTGCTCGCTTAAATAACCATACATATTGTTCCCTGCCGGAATCGCACTCCCCACAGAGGCCGCTATCAACCGCCTTGGTTCATTGGAGCTACAGCGTGCCATAACGCAATAGGTTATCATACCAGGAATAAGCTCTTTCATGCCTTCATTGCGTGAGATTATCTTACACCCTGGCGGGAAGATACTGGAGACATTTACAAGATTACACTTTTCGATACCTGCATCCTTCAAGGCCAACTCGTAGGAACGAAGCTCTTCTCTATGCGTACCTACCCCTTTTGTAAAAAACACCTTCGCAGGGACTAGATTAAATGCAGGGGTCTGTGGTATCGGATTCGCTTGTTGTATTGTAGATTGCTGTAGGCCGTTATTATTATTCATAGCTTATCCCTGACTAGCTCTTGGGGACAGGGGCGGTCTTTGTCGGCGCAGTCTTTGTCTCCCCACCCTGCGCAGGGACAGTGGCAGGAGGAGCGGCAGGGCTAACCTTTTGTTCAATCACAAGGTCCACCCAACTTGCGATAAAGATACCCTTATCGTTCGTATAATAACCAACCTCTGCCTTTTGTCCTATAGTGATATCGGAAAGTTCTATATCCTCTATACCTTTCCAGAGGATGGTCTCTCCTCCAACCACAGAAAATGTTGTCTCTTTCCCGTTATCGGTCTTAAGCGTTATAGTGCTCGAGGTCGTATCCAGAGAAGTCACTTCCCCTGTAACCACTCCTTCGCTCGGTTCCTCAGGCAATGCAACGTTCTTCTCAGGCGATGCCGTTTTCCCTGAATCCCCTTGCGCAAAAACAGGGGTCACCAATACCAGCGCAAACAATAAAACCAAAGATACCTTTAATCTTCCCATAGTCTCCTCCTTTCAAATCCAAGAAAATCGCTTTCGAGGATAACCTTCTGCGATCTTCAGTGGTTAGAAAAATGTTTTACACTTTCCTAATATCATAAAAAAGATTATAGCACATAAAACTTTTTTTTCAATCAAAATAAACAACTTTGCGCGGTAACAAATATATAATCAAGCCTCTCTTTTCCAATATTTTTTATATCATGGCCTGTATGAGGCGGTATGTACAGGGCTGAACTGCCTTGAATCTTCACAGCGCCGCTGTTATCTATCAATGCCTCTCCCTTACCTTTTAAAACAATGATTATTTCCTCACGCTCGGCCGTTGTATGCCTGCCTATATTTTCTCCGGGCTGCAGCACTACATGCCCTGCCTTCAACCCGCAAGTCCCTGATTCCCTGCTTGTCAATCTCTGATAGCCAGCCGTATATTTTAACTTCACTATCCTTGCTTTAACCTTGTTAGATCGGAAGAGCGTCGTGTAGGGAAAGAGTGTAGATCTCGGTGGTCGCCGTATCATTAAAAAAAAAAAAAAAACAAGTAACAAAGAATAA
>CAJVXD010000075.1 GCA_913009675.1 uncultured bacterium
TGGCCAGGGCTGCCTTTATCGGAGCGGCGTATTCAGCTGCGGCTACTTCTATATCGATGCAGGATTTTGTAAAAAAGGTTGCCTCAAAAGGCGGCACAACAGAAGCAGCACTCAAGGTATTTAAACAAAAAGGGTTGGAGCATATTGTAAAACAAGCCGTGCAGGCGGCATACGCACGTTCTCACACCCTGAACAAATAACTTCACACTTTCGTGACACACGCGAAAGTGTGAAGTTATTTTGGAGGTGATAATGGCTAAGATAGGGATTATTGGTGGTAGCGGCTTGTATCAGATAGATGGATTAAAGGAGATAAGGGGTGTCAAAGTAGATACGCCTTTTGGCGAGCCGTCCGACAGCTTTATTATCGGAAAGGTTGAGGGTGTCGAGGTTGCGTTTTTGCCAAGACATGGAAAGGGCCACAGGATCTTGCCTACAGGAATTAATTATAGGGCCAATATATATGGTATGAAAAAACTTGGCGTAGAGCAGATTATATCTATTTCAGCGGTCGGCAGTTTTAAAAAGGAACTCAAGCCCCTTGATATAGTGCTTCCTGACCAGTTTGTTGACAGGACCAATCAAGCGAGGAAGACTACCTTTTTCGGAGGCGGCATAGCTGCGCACATAAGTTTTGCAGAGCCTGTCTGTCCTAACCTGAGAGGTCTTATTTATATCTCAGGAAGGGAGATGGGGCTTACCATACATGATAAAGGCACATATCTCAATATGGAAGGGCCTGCTTTTTCCACAAGGGCGGAATCGCTCCTCTATAAAAGCTGGGGCATGGACATAATAGGTATGACAAATATGCCCGAGGCCAGGCTTTCAAGAGAGGCAGAGATATGTTACTCCACAGTCGCATTTATCACTGACTATGATTGCTGGCATGAAGAGGCAGTTAATATCGATATGGTAATAGGAAATTTGACCAAGAACGCCGAGATCGCCAAGAGACTGATAAAGAAGATCATACCCCTCCTTGCAAGGGAAAGGAATTGTGGTTGTAAAGATGCCCTGCAATATGCTATCATAACTGACAAAAAATTGATCCCGGATAAGATAAAGAAGGAATTGGACATTATAATAGGAAGGTATATTGATTAAGGCTGTCCTGAAAGCAGTTTCCCTCAGGCAGGGGGACAGGGTGTTGAAGGCTTCTTTATTTTGCGAAACATATGATCAACGGACAACGAGAGAGATTGCCTGTCAAAATAAAAAAGAGTGAGGCCCAGCCCTACAAACAACATATCTTTTGGCCGAACGTCCTTCAACACCCTGTCCCCCTGCCTGAGGGATGAGCAAAGCCCCTAACAGTAAGAGCCGCCTCCGTAAGAACGCGGGAATCTACAGGAGTAATATGGATTACAAGAAGACACTGAATCTACCAAAGACAGCCTTTCCGATGAAGGGCAATCTGCCTGAAAAAGAGCCGGCTATTTTAGCAGAGTGGATAAAACAGGACATCTATGGAAAGATAAGAAAGATGCGAAAAGGTGCCCGTAAATATATACTTCACGACGGCCCGCCTTATGCTAATGGTAATATCCATATAGGCCACGCCTTAAACAAAACCCTGAAGGATATAGTGGTCAAATTTAAGACCATGCGAGGTCTCGATGCGCCGTATGTGCCTGGATGGGATTGCCATGGCATGCCCATAGAGCATCAGTTGTTCAAAGAGATGAACAAGACAAAGCATGACGTGGACCAGCTTGCATTCAGAAAGATGGCGCATAAATTCGCAATGAAATTCGTCGGTATACAGAAAGAAGAATTTAAAAGACTCGGTATCTTTGCTGACTGGGACAGGCCTTACCTGACCCTGGAACCTCAATATGAAAAGGAGATAGTGGCGAGTTTCAACAAGCTTGCAAGGGATGGATTTATCTATCGTGGATTAAAACCTATAAATTGGTGCGCCAGATGCGAAACAGCCCTTGCCGAGGCCGAGGTGGAATATAGAAACCGTCTTTCCCCTTCGACATATATTAAGTTTCAAATAAGGCCTTCAGCCTCAGCCTTTTTAGTATGGACAACTACACCGTGGACGCTCCTTTCAAATGTTGCAGTTGCCGTACACCCTGACTTGGATTACGTGGAATTTAGGACAGAGACCGGAGAGATTCTTGTCCTGGCGGAAGACCTCATGGATCCTGTAAAGAATAGACTGGGGCTTAAGGGAGAGATTGTCAAAAAGATAAAAGGCAAAAGCCTCGAAGGGCTTGTGACCCGACATCCGTTTTTAGATAGGGATTCAAGGGTTATCCTTGCAGAATTTGTTTCCAATGAAGACGGGACAGGCTGCGTGCATATTGCGCCTGGTCATGGCCAGGAAGACTACGAGGCAGGATTGAGGTATAACCTGCCTGTTATTATGCCTGTAGATTACAAGGGGAGATTCGTAAAGAAAACAGGTTGCGAGATACCGGATACCCTGATAGGAAAAGATGTGTTTGAGGCAAATGATGTTGTCCTTAAAATACTGAAGGACAAGAAGGTGCTTTTGTTCTCTGAAAAGACCGGGCATTCCTACCCGCATTGCTGGAGGTGCAAACAGCCCCTTTTATTCCGTGCCACAAAGCAGTGGTTTTTGGGTGTGGATAGGAAGGATCTTCGTTCCAGGACAATCAAGGAGGTTTCGAAGGTTAAGTGGGTACCTGCAATAGGCGAGCGCCGTATCTCGACTATGATAGGGCTTAGACCTGACTGGTGCCTTTCGAGGCAGCGCTACTGGGGGGTGCCGGTACCTATATTATATTGTTCATCATGTGACACAGGGATAATCGACGAAGGGATAATGAGGGAAATAGAGGGGGTATTTGAGAGGGAGGGTTCCGACAGCTGGTTTTTAAAGGACCTCTCGAGTTTTATGCCGGCTGGTTTCAGCTGTCCACGATGCGGGGGCAGGGAATTCAAAAAGGAGACGGACATACTGGATGTCTGGTTTGAATCAGGTGCAAGTCATCAGGCGGTTCTGAAGGTTCGAAAGGAACTGGGCCTTCCGGCAGATCTGTATCTTGAAGGCAGTGACCAGCACAGGGGATGGTTTCAGTCCTCTTTACTGATAGGGATGGGTGTGATGGGCAAGGCCCCTTTCAATAGTGTCCTGACGCACGGTTTTGTGGTTGACGGAGATGGCAAAAAGATGTCTAAATCAGCCGGCAATGTGATTGCACCTCAGGAGATTATCTCTAAGAAAGGCGCCGATGTCCTAAGATTATGGGTCAGCTCTTCTTCTTATTTTGACGACGTAAAGATATCAGAGGAGATATTGCAACGCACCGTTGAGACATACAGAAAATTCAGGAATACCGCAAAGTTCCTGCTTGGCAATCTGTACGATTTTAATCCTGAGAAGGAGTATGTAGAGGTCAGGGATATGTCTGAGATTGACAGGTGGGCGCTTTCACGCCTGAATTCCACCTTAAAAGAGATAACAGATGCATTTGAAAGGTTTAAATATCACGAGGTGACGAGCTCTATTTACAGATTTTGTATAGTGGATATGTCGAGTTTTTATCTCGATATATTAAAGGATAGGCTATATACCTTTGGCCGCAGTTCAAAGGCCAGAAAATCAGCGCAGACAGCCCTTTTTAAGATACTGGATGTCTTGGTAAGGGTTCTTGCGCCCCTGATTCCGTTCACGGCTGAAGAGATATGGAGACATTTTAAATGTGAGTCCTCAGTGCATCTTTCAGCCTGGCCTGAGATAGAGGAGGGGACAATAGATATTGAGCTTGAGAAGAGGTGGTTAAGATTGAAGGCCCTTAGAGAAGATGTCCTGAAGGCCCTAGAAGAGAAGAGGATAGCCGGGTTTATAGGCAGTCCACTTGAGGCAAAAATAAAGCTTTACATAGAAGGGGATTTAGAGTATAATTTTTTAACTCAATATTTAAAGGCACTGCCCTCTATCTTTATAGTCTCCCAAGTGGAGCTGGAGAGATCCGATAAGAGGGCCATAGAAGTCAGCAAGGCGTCTGGTGAGAAATGCAGCCGCTGCTGGAACTGGAGCGAATCTGTGGGGGCTGACAGTTCCCATCCGACACTCTGCAAGAGATGTCTGTATGTAGTCATAGAAGGGAGTCGAATTTCATGACAAAGAAAGAGTTAGCCAGGCTTAAAGAGCTCCTTTTAAAAAAAAGAGAAGACATATTAGCTGAAATCAACAGCATAGTTAGGGAAAATCTAAAATCTCAAAAAGAGGCCTCAGGAGACCTTTCCGGTTACAGCTACCATATGGCTGATATGGCCAGTGATAGCTATGAAAGGGAGCTCAGTTTGAATATCGCAACCGAAGAACGGAAAGTCATTTACGAGATTGATGAGGCATTAAAGCGCATAAAGGACGGTAAATACGGTGTATGTCTTTCCTGCGACAAAAAGATCCCTCTTAAACGCTTGAATGCCTTACTATATGCAAAATACTGCATAAAATGCAAGTCAAAGGAAGAAAATACCAGGCGCTGATTGTTCCCTTTTGCATCCTCTTGATCCTTAGCTTGGATCAGTATTTAAAGGCCATGGTTCATCTCAAGCTTGAGGTAGGGGATTCTATACCTGTAATAAATAATATCCTCCATATTACATATGTGACAAATACAGGGGCTGCATTCGGCCTTTTTAAGAGCAGCACCTTAGTTTTTATCCTGATAGCTATAGTGGCTATCCTTTTTACTTCAACGCTTATTTTAAGATCGCTCAAGAAAGGAGAGTTTTCGTTAAGGCCGGTATTCAATATTGGGCTTATCCTTATAGTCTCAGGGGCAATAGGCAACCTGATAGACAGGTTGAGATTCGGGTATGTTATTGATTTTATCGATGTCAGGATATGGCCGGTTTTTAATATAGCAGACGCATCGATTACCACAGGCACATTCCTTTTAATCCTCTCCTTCGTATTATCTCAAAAAGAGAGATCCGCTTCTATAGTTGCGATATTTTGATTATCCTGTTTTTATATCGTTGAGATTCAAAAACGCTTGACTTTATAGGGTTAGGGTATTATAGTAAATAAAAAAAGAAGGAGGTCGATATGCCGTCTCTAAAAAAAATATTTTCTCCGTTTTTATGTCTGCTCTTGATATCCCTGTTAATCTCAGGTTGTTCTATAACAATCCAGAAAGGCAGGCGGAGCGACATAGAAAGGATAGGTTCGCTCAATTACGAACTTGAGGCCATGAATGCCAGGTTAGAAAAGTTGCAGCAGCAAAAGGATAATGAGATAAAGGAACTGGCAGAGGCAAAGAAGCTTCTTGGAAAGCAGTTAAAGAAGGAGATAGGGGAGAAAGAGGTGAGACTGGAAATGGCCAAGAAGGGATTATCTATTATATTCTTGGCAGAGGTACTTTTTGATTCAGGCAAGGCAGATATCAAAAAAGAGGCCTTCGGGGTGCTTGATAAGATTGCAAAGGTCTTGAAGAATAATTTGAGAGGCAGAGAGATAGACATAGCAGGCCATACAGATAATCGACCTATAAAGTATTCGGGATGGAAGTCTAATTGGGAACTCTCGACTGCCAGGGCTACCAGCGTACTGCATTATCTCGTTGATAAAAGAGGTCTTAACCCCAATAGATTATCTGCTACGGGTTATGGAGAACACAGGCCGGTAGCTTCTAACGATACAGTAGAAGGCCGCAGGCAAAACAGGCGCGTTGAAATATTGGTGCTTCCCAAGAACATGGAAAAGATACAGGCTGATATGGATAAGATAACGGAGAGAAGGAGAAATATCCAGAGGCGTTTAAGGAGATATAAAAAGTAGATTGCGTGTTTAAAATTATCTTTGATAGGATATTGAGAGGTTGAGGCCGTGCTTGTCACTTACGTCGTTTTGTTTCGTAAGTGATACGCTTATAGGAAAGGGGTGGATATGGACAAGACAAGAGTTTCTCTAGTAACGGCTGCGGTTGTATTAAGTATTGTTTGTATTGTCCTCGCGGCAAATGCAGTCATACTTAGTTCAAAACTAAGTACTGAAAAGGCAAGATCAAAGGCACTCAGCGCACAGGTTACAGATCTCAGGACCAGTCTATCAGATATTACTGTTGGCTACAATAAGCAGGTAAAGATTGTTAAGGAACTGCGGTATTCTTTAGATGCGGCGAGAAAAGAAACAGGAGACGTAAGGAAGGAGATAGATACACTGAAGGCAGACAACAGAAACCTTAAAGGTAGGCTTGACGGTGTATTGAATGCGCTGCAGGCTGTGCCGTCTGCGCCTTCCAATAAGGCCGGGATAGCGAAAGAGACCAGTGTTCCTCCCGCAAAATAATTTTATGGAATAGATGAAAACGCGAACGGTGCTTTCTAAAAGGCGTCTTCGCGTTTTTATTTTGAAAGGGGTCAAATTCGCACAGTGACTTATATTCACTCATTATCTTCGTTCCATAAGTTATGTGCTCATTAGATATGAATATACCTCAGCATATCGCGATAATAATGG
>CAJVXD010000076.1 GCA_913009675.1 uncultured bacterium
AAAAGATCATATGAAACACGGCCATCCTGGCAGGATATGCGGCCGGGAAGAAACTAAGCAGAGCGGATATGATAAAAAGGTCCTTCAGAGAGATAGAAGGTATATTTGCATGAGTATCATAAACGACGCTATCAAGAAGGCAAGAAAAGAATTTGAATTAAAAAATAGGCGCGTCTTAAAGGCTATCCGGGAGAAAGAAGGCCCTCCCCCCCCTGATGGCGCCAAATCCTCTGATGTAAAATGGACTGTTGTAGTCGTGATATCGCTTGTTGTCATAGCCTCTCTTCTGGGTTCCCTGATCCTGTATAAGAATCTTTATAAAACCACCGGGGGCTACAACCAATCAACGACATCTACCAAAACAACGCTGATATCAGGCCCTTTTAGGGACACCCGTAAGAATAAACCGTCGGGAGGCATCGAGCTTAATGGCATCGTATGCGGCCCGAAGGATAAATGGGCTATTATAAATAACAAGATTGTCAGGGAAGGTGACCGCTTATCTGCGGGAACCCTCACCCTTATAAAAAAAGATTCCGTAGAGATTGTTGAGGATAACGGCGAAGAGCTTATCTTAAAGCTGAGGTAGATTATTATCGGGCTCGATTATGGAAAGCGCCTCTTTGGCTGATTCCTGCTCGGCGCTTTTTTTATTGGGCCCTGAGCCTACGCCCTGCCTTTTTCCTGATATCAGGACCTCCACAATAAAGTGTTTTTTGTGGTCGGGGCCTATCTCGGAAATTATCCTGTAGGACGGCGTAGTCTTGTATTTTTTCAGGACAACCTGCTGCAGTATTGATTTATAGTCCTTCGACCCTTTACCTTCCTTTACAAGCTGAATCTGAAACCTAAAGGTATTCTTTATAAATTTAAACGACGACTTTAACCCGCCATCCAGATATATTGCGCCAATAATGGCTTCCAGTGCGCAGAGGATGTTAGACGGGTGTTTCCTGCCGCCGGAGGCCTCTTCCCCTTTCCCCAGGAGGAGAAAATCCCCGATCCTGAACTCTTTTGCTAAGCGGGAAAGTGTGGCACCGCTTACGAGTTGTGATTTGCAGCGTGTTAAAAAACCCTCGTTCCTGTCCGGATAATCATCGTATAGGATGTGGCTCACAACAATGCCCAGGACCGAATCTCCCAAAAACTCCAATCTTTCGTTATCCCGGTCTCTTGTCTTGTATCTTTCGTTGGCATAAGATTTATGGGTGAGCGCCTGGTTTAAAAAGGACCTATTCCTAAAACGATACCTTATTAAGCGTTCAAGTTCCTTGAGTTTTTTCAAACGTTCTCTATCTATCTTTGTATTCATATCCCTGTATCCCGTTTGTAAAGCGCGGCTATAGCACCTGCTATCAGGGCCTCCGGGATGCTTTCCCTGACCGTTATCCGCCCTATCCCAACGGGTAAAACAAACCTATTCCTGCCATGGATAAATTTTTTATCATGTTCTTGAGCGAGAAAGACATCCCGTGCATCGATACGCCTTAGATCGGTCAGCAGGCCCACCTTTTTTATCAGGTCTTTTATCCTCGAATAGTCCCGCCTATCCAGCAACCCGAGCTCTCGTGAGATAAATGAGGCGGCGATAGTACCAAGCGCTATCGCATGGCCATGATTATACGACCGGTTGTAATGTGCGGCAGCCTCTATGGCGTGGCCTATTGTATGTCCCAGATTAAGCACTACACGCATATCCTTGTTATCCCGTTCGTCTTTTTCTACGATCCCTGCCTTTATATGACTGCACTTATATACCATATACCCGAGCGCCTTTTTATCCTGCTTAAGTATTTTACCATAATCCTTTTCGACGAACCTGAATAACCCGGGGGACATTATGATGCCGTATTTTATAACCTCTGCCAGCCCGGACAGCATGTCTTTCCTGAGCAGTGTCTTTAAAAAAGAAGCGTCACTAAAAACAAGGCGTGGCTGATAAAATGCCCCTGCCAGATTTTTACCCGCCTCAAGGTCTATAGCCACCTTCCCGCCTATTGCGGAGTCAACCTGCGCCAGCAGTGTAGTCGGTACCTGGATATAGGGTATGCCCCTTCTATAGATGCTCGCTACAAATCCTGCAAGGTCTCCGATTACGCCTCCGCCCAGGGCCATGAGGAATAGCCGCCTGCGGGAATTGTCGAATCGGGAGATATTATTTAGAAGCCTGAGGCAATATCTCTCTGACTTGGCCCTTTCGCTATCAGGCACTAACTCAAATTTAACAGTGATGCCTGCCGATACCAGAGATGACGTTACCCTGTTTCCGAAAAGCCGTTTTATCAGCGGATTTGTGATTACTACAGTATCTCTGCCGATAGAGAGCCGCGCTATAAACCGGCCAAGGGTATCTATTTGATCATAGCAGGTTATTATATGATAACTTCTCTCGCCAAGTTTTACGGGAACCTTTCTCATAGATTTACACCCAGGATTCGCGACAGATATATTACAAACGGCCAGATTATATTTCCGACTATTCCCAGATAAAGCAGGCCGATTATGATAATGAAACCATATGGCTCGACCCTTGCGTATTGGAGGGCTAGTTCTCTCGGCAAGAGCCCCATCAAAACCCTTGAGCCATCAAGGGGCGGAATAGGCAGGATATTGAAGACTGCCAGGACAAGATTTATTATTATAGCTGAACTAATGAAAGAGGTGAATAGCATGCCCCCCGTTAACGCAGCTAACCTTAATATAAACGACAGGGCTATGGCCAGGAGAATATTTGCCATGGGCCCTGCAAGGCCTACCCATATCATATCTCTCTTAGGATTATGCAGGCTGCGAAAATCTACAGGTACTGGCTTGGCCCAGCCAAAGACAACAGGTGAATGGGTTACAAACAGGATAAGCGGGAGAAGGATGGTCCCTATAGGGTCGACATGGACAAGAGGATTAAACGTTAAACGGCCGGCCATCTTTGCAGTGGGATCTCCTAATTTCCATGCCGTCCAGCCATGCGCATATTCGTGGATTATAACAGCGATGAAGAAGATAGCTAAGGTTAATATAAAATTCATTTAGAACCCTCCGTAGGTAACGTCAGATCACCCCTGGATTTAGGCGACTCCGGTATTAATCTTAGTTTTAGGACTTCTTTCTTTGTTCCGGCGGCCCTCTCCTTTTTAGTTTCCCCCGGCATCTCCATGCTGAAGGTTATCTGGCTGGAATGTATCCAGCCCGTAGTCCCCTTGGGAGGCACTATCCTGTACCAACCATCCCTTTCCCCCAGGACATGAAGTTCCTCTGGTTTTGAGACCTGGCCAAGGATAGAATATTTTGTCCCCGGGCCTGCCCTAAAGTTAACCCGGTCTGCATTAACAATGCCCATGCCCTTTTCCCGGGCAATGTCCATATAATCGCTTTTGATATAGAGATAGGCCCTTTTGGGCAGGACAATCTTAAACCAGCTGTAGCGTTTTTCAACTATCCTCACGGGATCCCCTTTTTCCAATCTGCAGAGGCTCTTAAAATTTATATTATCCCCTGCCCTTACATTAGCAGCGTCATTTCTCACGAAACCTACCTTAGGGAGTTTGCCTTCGTCACAAAAAGATACCCCGCGTAAGACAAAGAACAAGATAAAAATAGCCGAGGTTAGTTTTATTGTCCTCATTCCGCCTCCGTCCCTGCAAAACTCAATACCGGTTTTGCTTATTTCTTTTTTTCTTTTTTTTCTGCCTTTGGGGATGCCCCCTGTTTAGCGTCTTCCTGTCCGGCCGGAGCAATAGTTTGTTCTTCCCCGGGCTTTTCCTCAGCCTTCTCTTTTTTTATCTTGGTCCTCACTATCTTAAGCTTCGGCATGGCAAAAACAGAAGAATTTTCCTTGAGGACATCCTTTTCTCTCAATTTAAAGAATCTTTCGTATCTTTTCAACACCGTCCTTATTTTCCTGCCGACCTTTGAAGATTTTAAACTCGGGTGCTGAGACATTTCACTCCTCCCCTATTTTTTTAATATAACAGTCGTTATATTTCTGCTTTAATTTCTCTAACTGACTATCTGCCTCTCTTTTCTCCTTGAAAGCGCCTACGTAAACCTGATAGTATGACCCGGACTTTTTCACCTCGGCTCTATACCCTTCCTTTCTTAATGCATCCCGCTCCTGTTTAGCGGATTGTCTTTCTTTGAAGGCCGCTATCTGTATATTATAACCAATGGTATTCTTTTTCTGCTTAGCGGGCTTGACCGAACTGGTTCCCCTCACGGAACCACATGCTGCACTGCGCCCTATCGTCAAACCATGCTGCTTCCCTTTCCCGATGACATCCTGCCTGCCTTTTTCAACCCCGAAAGAAAAAAATATTATGCAGGCCATTATAAAGGCTATGGCAAGAAAGATTACGTTTTCATAAGAAACGACCAGGGTTTTTTTAAAGTGCGGTAAGGTAAGGGTGGTTTTCCTTCGCACCTCTTTTTCTCTTACCGGGTAGTCTTCAAAAAGGTCCTTCTCTTTTTTATCTCGAGATTTGGCCGTCATGGTCTCATATCAGCTTTTTTTATATAAGTCTCTATCTTTTTACTTATATCTCTCCGGGTCGTGTATGAATAGGCATCCGTGAATGTCGTTCTGTGGTTTACTACTATGCCTTCCTCTACCAGTCTTCTCAACGCCTTTCGCACTGCATCGATATCGCATCCCACCCATATGGATATACCTTTAGCAGTGTCAATAGAATGTGGGTTTTCGTTGAAAAAAAACAATATCCGCCTGATCGTCCCGTCTTTAAACAGTTGCTTTATTTTTATACCCATTATTATATATTATATAAGACCTGTTTAAACCCCGGCTTTTTCAATACAGAGGCAAAGGCATCTACGACCTCCGGATCAAACTGTCTGAGTTTGTTGCTCTCTATCTCTTTTAATGCCTGGGGGATGCTTATCTTGCTGCCTTTGTAGGGCCTGGAATGTACCATTGCCTCGAAAGCGTCCACTACAGCGATAATCCTTGCACCAATAGGTATCCGGGTGCCCCTTAGTCCATCGGGGTATCCTGTACCGTCGTACCTCTCATGATGGTGTATAACTATAGGCATGGCTGGTTTCAGGAATTCAAGCGGTTCCAGGATCTTAAGGCTTTCCAGATGACGTTTTCTAATAATAGCGTGCTCCTTTTTTGAAAGGCCGCCGCGTTTCTTAAATATCTCATCCGGGATACTAAAACCCCCTGTATCGGGAAGGAGCGCTGCGTAGCGCAAATTTCTTATCTTTTCCCTTGGCAGATTCATCTCTTCCGCGATTGCGAGCACCATTTTTACAAAGCCCTCTGAGTGGGTGTAGGTATGCGGAGACTTCATGTCTAAAAGCGTGGCGAGCGAGCGTATGCTGCCGTACGCCATCTTCTTCTGGTCTTCATACAGCTGGGCATTCTTAATGGCTATGACTGCCTGTTCTGCCAACGTAAGCAATATTTCCATTTCAAAGTTACTAAAGGGGGTGCTGTCGGTTTTATCCCTGGCACAGATTACCCCGATGATATCCTCTTCTACCAGGGCTACATATATTGAATTACGCGACAACCTGCTCTTCCCGCTCCTTGCTGCCATCCCCGCCGGCCCAACGCCGACCCTTATCTTTCTGTATTTTTTATGGTCTTTATTTATGCGGTCTTTTAAATCTATGATGGCATTCGGGATAAGGAAATTTCTTGAATCATCAAGGAGCATTATAGAACAATACTTGCATCTCATTACCTGCAAGGTAAGCCTTGCAATCCTCTCTAACAATTCGTTCATCTCTAACGTTGAACTTAAAAGCCTGTGGATTGTATGGATGGTTGAAAGGGCGATCGCCCTGGGTCTTATTGTTTCGTAAAGCCTGGAGAGCTCTTGTTCTTTTTGGAACTCTTTTAAGGCAATAGCTACATATGATTTCATAAAAAGCATCTCTTTTCCCCCGGGTTCACGCCTCAAATGCAATACCAGGGCAAATCCATATACGTTATTTCCCTGTATTATAGGTATGAGCAGGCAGGATTTGCCGCAAGGGCATTTTAAAACGCTGATCTCTTTTGTGAACCTTTTTATCAGCTTCTTTTTAATGCATCCGCCCCTCTTCTTTCTGTCCTGAAGGAGATTGCAATCAGGGCCAAAGAATAGATAGTCAGTACCCTTCCCCGCCAGCAGGGAAAAGGCATCCTTGACCAGCGACATGGAATTACATTTAGAGAATCTTAGCAGCAATTCTCTCTTTTCTTTTTTTTTTAATGATACGGCGACCACCGAGATCTACACTCTTTCCCTACACGACGCTCTTCCGATCTCATTGAATTCCTTAACTTCTATTAAAAAAATTGAAGGTCATTTCAATGTTTTTATCCCTTTTTGAAGAATTATTATATAAATTTTGATAAAGTATCTTTATGAAAAGCACAAAAACCGCCGGGATAA